>CAIKZP010000138.1 GCA_903831935.1 uncultured Bacteroidota bacterium
AGTTTTAAAACTTCTTCTGCAAAATCTTTCAGGGTAATTTCATTTGGATTGCCAATATTAACTGGCATGGTATAATCACTCATTAATAAGCGATAAATACCTTCAATTAAATCATCTACATAACAAAAAGAACGTGTTTGTGAACCATCGCCAAATACGGTTAAATCTTCGCCGCGTAGTGCTTGACCAATAAATGCTGGCAATGCTCTACCGTCGTTCAAGCGCATTCTAGGACCATAGGTATTAAAGATGCGAATGATTCTTGTTTCAACACCATGAAAAGTATAATAAGCCCTTGTAATTGATTCCATAAATCGCTTGGCTTCGTCATATACACCTCTTGGCCCAACAGGGTTTACATTGCCCCAATATTCTTCTGTTTGCGGATGTACCATTGGATCGCCGTATACTTCACTAGTAGACGCCACCAACATTCTTGCTTTTTTTGCTTTGGCCAATCCCAAACAATTATGTGTTCCTAACGCTCCAACTTTTAAGGTTTGAATAGGAATTTTTAAATAGTCAATAGGGCTTGCAGGTGAAGCAAAATGTAAAATATAATCGATCTTACCTGGCACATGAATAAACTTAGAAACATCGTGGTGGTAGAATTCGAAATTTTCTAATTTAAACAGGTGTTCTATATTTTTTAAATCACCTGTAATTAAATTATCCATTCCTATTACATGGTAGTCTTCTTTTATAAAACGATCACATAAATGCGAACCTAAAAAGCCTGCTGCACCTGTAATTAAAATTGTTTTTCTTGACATGCTATTTATTTATGGTCTACCAATGCTTTCGTAATGATATCCTAGTTCTTTCATTTGTTTTACTTCAAATAGATTCCTACCATCAAACACTACTTTGTTGCGCATTTTAGTTTCAATGATTTCGAAATCTGGTGTTCTAAACTCACTCCATTCAGTAGCAATTACCAATGCATCTGCACCAGCTAAACAACTATATTGGTCTGCTGCAAAATTAATTATAGAGTGCCCAATTTGATTTTGCACATTCGGCATGGCTTCTGGATCGTATGCAGTTACGGTTGCTCCTGCTGCTGTTAATGCTTCAATTAAATACAATGCTGGCGCTTCGCGTATATCATCGGTATTTGGTTTAAAGGCCAAACCCCATAATGCAAAATGCTTGCCTACTATATTGCCATTAAAATATGCTTTAATTTTTGGAATCAGGTGTAATTTTTGATTTTCATTAACTGATTCAACTGCTTTTAAAATTTTAAAATCGTATCCATATTCTTCCGAAGACATGATTAGCGCTTGTACATCTTTTGGAAAACAAGATCCACCATAACCAATGCCTGGAAATAAAAAGCGTCGGCCAATTCTATCGTCACTACCAATTCCTTTACGCACCATATCAACATCTGCGCCAACTCTTTCGCACATTTGTGCAATTTCATTCATGAACGAAATTTTAGTTGCCAAAAATGAATTGGCTGCATATTTGGTTAACTCTGCAGACTTTTCATCCATATAAATAATTGGATTTCCTTGACGCACAAATGGTGCATACAAATCGCCCATTAATTTTCTGGCACGTTCTGAACTAACGCCAATAACTACCCTGTCTGGTTTCATAAAATCATCCACGGCAACACCTTCTCTTAAAAATTCAGGATTGCTTACTACATCAAATTCACCTTGGTAATTTTGTGCAATTGCTGCGCGTACTTTTTCGGCAGTACCCACTGGCACTGTACTCTTATTAACTATTACTTTATAATCGGTTAATAATTTACCTAATTCATTAGCTACACCTAAAATATATTTTAAATCAGCAGAACCATCTGCACCTGGAGGTGTAGGCAATGCTAAAAAAATAATTTCTGCATCTTTAATTCCTTCTACTAAACTAGTGGTAAATTTTAAACGCGTTTCTCTTGTATTACGTAAAAATATTTTCTCTAAGCCAGGCTCGTAAATGGTAATTTCTCCACCTGCAAGTCGCTCAACTTTTGATGCATCAATATCTATACATGTTACCTTAATACCTGTTTCAGCAAAACAAGTTCCTGTAACCAATCCAACATATCCAGTTCCAACAACAGCTATTTTCATGTACTGATTTTTCTAAATTAATTATTGATAAAGTTTAAAACATTTTCTGTAATATAAGAAAGTTGTTCTTGATCCATTTCGGTGTGCATGGGCAATGAAATTACACGCTCTGTTAACCAATCGGTAATGGTTAAATCTACTGGCGGCAAATCAAAACCACTGAACATTTTTTGACGATGTCCTGGCACAGGATAATAAATCATAGAAGGAATTTTCTTCTCCGCTAAATAAGCACTAAGTGCATCTCTATTAACATTGTGTAATTGCAAAGTATATTGGTGATACACATGCGTGCTATACGGTGCAACATAAGGCACTGTTATTTTTTCGTTCCCTGCAAAAGCATTGTTATAAAAATTGGCAGCATTTTGGCGTGCATTGGTATAATCGTCTAACTGCTTTAGTTTAATATTTAATACCGCCGCTTGCATAGAATCTAAACGAGAATTACAACCAACCA
Organism: uncultured Bacteroidota bacterium; assembly: GCA_903831935.1. Taxonomy (GTDB): domain Bacteria; phylum Bacteroidota; class Bacteroidia; order Chitinophagales; family Chitinophagaceae; genus Sediminibacterium. Next base: position 2,548 of record CAIKZP010000138.1, read on the forward strand.
TTTCGTGGTAGTAACGAGTTTGTTGTCCATGATTGGCAATCATTTTCATTTTTTGAGCAAGTGCTGCATCGTTGGTAAAAATGGCACCTCCATCTCCATAAGCACCTAAATTTTTACTTGGATAAAATGAAGTGGCTCCAACAGTTCCAATAGAACCTGTTTTCTTTTTACTTCCATCCAAAAATGTATAATCGCATCCTATTGCTTGGGCATTGTCTTCAATTACGTACAAACCAAATTCAGCAGCTATTTGCATAATCTCTTCCATTGGAGCGGCATGGCCGTATAAATGCACTGGAACAATTGCTTTTGTTTTTGGAGTAATGGCATTGCGCACCGATACTGGATCGATACAAAAAGTTTTAGGGTCTACTTCTACAAATACTGGTTTAAGTTTTAACAAAGCCACTACTTCTGTTGTAGCAATATAGGTATATGATGGGGTAATAACTTCGTCTCCTGGTTGTAAATCAAGTGCCATCATGGCAATTTGTAAAGCATCCGTTCCATTTCCACATGTAATGGTATGGGCAGATCCTTGGTAGGTATTTAGTGCAGCTGTAAAGTCTTGAACAGGTTTGCCATTGATATATGCGGCTGAGTCTAACACCTCGTGAATAGCAGTATCCACTGCTGATTTTATCTTCAGATATTGACTCTTGGTATCTACCATTTGAATGGGGCGCATATTACAATTCATTGATTCGGCCGCAAATCTACTGAAAATAACCTCAAATAAGGTTTCTCTGTAATCTGAAATCTGTAAAATAAGCTAGAAATTATTGCGTTATTTTGTACCAAGAAACAGGCACTTGAAAATATTCTACGAAATCTTTATTTTTTTATACCCAAAAGCTGCATGGCTATTAGGCTGCTATAATGAGAAAGCAAGGCAATGGGTCAATGGAAGAAAAAACGTTTTTGCTACACTTGCCAAGGCTTTTGAAAACAATGATGCACCTGTTATTTGGATGCACTGCGCTTCATTAGGAGAATTTGAACAAGGCAGACCAATATTAGAAGCACTTAAAGAAACCTACCCTAAGCATAAAATTTTATTAAGTTTTTTTTCTCCTTCTGGATATGAAGTAAGAAAAAATTACACCGGCGCCGATTATATTACTTACTTACCAATTGATTCTGCACGTAATGCCAAACGTTTTTTTAAGATTGTGAATCCCACATTAATTCTATTTGTAAAATACGAATTCTGGTACCATTATTCTGCACAAGCTGCTAAAAGAAATATCCCATTGGTTTTGGTTTCTGGTATTTTTAGAGAGGGACAATCTTTTTTTAAATGGTATGGTAAATTCTATAGAAGCATCCTTAAAAACTTTAGTTATTTTTTTGTACAAGACAATGTATCGGCAAAATTATTAAATGGAATTGGTTTTTTAGATACTGTTGCTGTTAGTGGCGATACCCGATTTGATAGAGTGTTAGCAATTGCTAACCAATTCGAACCAATTTCAATTGTAGAAAAATTTTGCGACAATCATACAACCATTGTTGCTGGTAGCACCTGGACCGAAGACGACGAAGAATTAGACCATTTTATTAATTCGAATCCATCTATTAAATGCATTGTTGCGCCACATGATATTAATGAAGACAGACTTAAAGAATGTTTGCATTTATACCATCGATCTATGCTTTTTTCTGATTACGAAAATGCTATAAACAATCAATTAACTATACCAGAAAACTTACAAGTACTCATTGTAAATAATATGGGCATGCTTACCCGATTATACCACTATGCAACAATTTGTTTAGTAGGAGGAGGATTTGGTGGAGATGGCGTCCACAATGTGCTAGAAGCCGCTGTTTACGGCAAACCCGTAGTGATAGGACCCGTTTTTGAAAAGTACATTGAAGTAGTAGCGCTAGTTGAAAATGGAGGATGTATTAGTGTTGAAGATGCCCTAGAAATGGAACAAGTATTTAATAGTTTATTAGATAAAAATGATCCGCTTTATTTAGAAGCTGCAACTGCTGCAAAAAGTTTTGTTTACAATCATGCAGGTGCCACTAAAATAATCATGCAGCATATTCAAGAAAATCGCCTATTAATTAATTGATCGAACTGAGCTACAATTGAAGCTGATTCATTCCAACCCAATTTAACTTTTAATTCTCTTTGAATCCAAGACTGTGCTTCTAGCAAAGTAGTAAAGCCATTAATTGTTTTTAAACTTCTTTCATACATTACTTCATCGCCCCTAAAAAGTTCATTGATAAAAACATACCGATCATTGAGTGCAATCGCTTTATTTAAATCTGTGATGGCTTCTTTATGAAAAGTATCTGAGATCGCAATATTGTTTGGTTTCAATTGGTCATTTAAACTAGGTAGACCTTCATGCAATAGATCGTTGAGTTCAAATACTTCTTTAATTGGTGCTTTTATTATTGGGCTTGGTTCTTCTATATTATTGATTGAAACTTCGGGAAGGTAAATACTTTTTGAAAGCAAATTATTATCTGGAATCACCGTAAGTTTAGTGCTTTCTAAGGCTTCGGTGAAATCTATAATACTAGAAGTCTCTTGAATTGTTGGAGTATCTAATTCATTGTCTATTGCTTGCTCTTTATTAGTTGGTTCACCAATAATCATCGCTTGATTCACTAACTCATTCGCCTCATTTTGATTTTCTGCAAATTCAGGCATTTCAATTTCAACTGATACATTTGTGACTACTGAAATGGCGGGTACAGTTTCAGTATTTTTAATTTCCTCTGCAAAATCAAATAACCAACCAGTTAAATCATCTTTTTTACTACGCGAATTGCTTGGAATTTTAGAAATCTGGCTTTTTTGTTGCAGTTGTAATTCAGCCAAAATCAGTTGAGTTGTAGCCAATAAATCGGCATTTTCAGCCTCCTGAATAAATTGTTCTTTGAGTTTATCAATCAGGCTACCCACTCTTTCCATTGGATGTAATACATTTGAGGTGTTTATAAGACTAGTTCGAACTAGTATGAAACGATTTTTTTTATAATTTATTTTGCAAATGTTTATAGAACCAAATATATCGGGCGACAAACGAGGATGGATTGAAGTGGTTTGCGGCAGCATGTTCAGCGGCAAAACTGAGGAACTAATTCGCCGACTAAAAAGGGCTAAAATAGCCAATTTGAAAGTGGAAATTTTTAAACCGGCTATAGATATTAGATACGATGAAACGCAGGTGGTTAGCCATGATGCGAATTCCATACAATCAACGCCTATTGATAATTCACAAACAATTTTATTAATGGCTGAGGGAGTTGATGTAATAGGCATTGACGAAGCTCAATTTTTCGACGACCAAATTGTGAATGTTTGTGAAACCCTTGCAGCAAAAGGCATTCGTGTGATTGTTGCAGGATTAGATATGGACTATTTGGGCAAGCCTTTTGGGCAAATGCCTAACTTATTGGCCATTGCTGATTATATTACTAAATTACATGCTATCTGTGTTCAATGTGGCAATATCGCTAGCATATCACACCGAAAAACTGCTGGAGGAAACCAGGTTTTGATAGGTGAAAAAGATGTGTATGAACCTCGCTGCAGAAAATGTGTACATGAAAAACCCTAACCCAATTTTAGCACTAGTTAAAAAGGAAATACTCCTTGAAACAAGGCAGCAGTATACCTTGTATGGGATATTTTTATATGTAGCTTCCACCATTTTTGTGGTTTATTTGTCTATGGGTCTTCCCGAAGACAAAGTGTGGAATGGCCTTTTTTGGGTGATTCAATTATTTGTTTGTGTGAATGCAGTTGCCAAAAGTTTCTTAGCAGAATCTAAGGGACGAATGCTTTATTTTTATTCCATTGCAGGTGCGCGAGACTTTGTTTTATCTAAGCTGATATTTAATTCGGTATTAATGTTGCTAATGAGCCTAATTAGCTTGGCCATATTTACACTTTTACTTGGAAACCCTATTGAATTTGGATGGCAGTTTATTGGAATTGCTTCTTTAGGTGGTATTAGTTTGAGTTTGGTATTTACTTTTTTAGCAGCCATTGCCGCAAAAGCCCAACAACAAGCGGCTTTAATGGCCATCATGGGCTTTCCAATAATTATCCCTCAACTATTATTATTAATGAAAATCTCTACCGCAGCCTTCTCTGCAGTAGTTCAAGCCGGCTGGTGGCAAATGGTTTTTTTATTAATTGGGTTAGATGTATTAGTCATTGCACTAGCCATCATTTTATTCCCATTTCTTTGGAAGGACTAAGGAATTTTAAAAGCGTAGATGCCTTACAGTTTGCCCTTTATTGATCAATTGTTTTAATGAATCGATACCAATTTTTAGGTGTTTATGTACGAATTCCTGTGTAACTTGTTTGTCACTGGCTTCTGTTTTTACGCCATCTGGAACCATTGGTTGATCGCTAACTAATAGTAAGGCCCCTGTTGGAATTTTATTATAAAATCCTACTGTAAAAATGGTTGCCGTTTCCATATCAATAGCATATGCACGAACATTGGTAAGATATTCTTTAAATACTTCATCGTGTTCCCATACCCTACGGTTGGTGGTATAAACAGTTCCTGTCCAATAGTCTACTTGGTTGTCTCTTATAGATGTTGAAATGGCTTTTTGCAGTGCGAAAGCAGGCATTGCTGGCACTTCAGGAGGAAAATAGTCGTTTGATGTACCTTCTCCCCTAATTGCTGCAATGGGTAGTATTAAATCGCCTAATTTATTGCGTTTTTTTAAACCGCCACATTTACCCAAGAATAATACTGCTTCTGGGGTAATTGCGGTTAATAAATCCATGATAGTTGCGGCTCCTGGGCTTCCCATGCCAAAATTAATTATGGTAATTCCATCGGCTGTAGCGCATTGCATAGGACGGTCTATGCCCACCACTGGCACATTATTCCATTCAGCAAACATGGTTACATAATTGCTGAAATTGGTTAACAAAATAAACTTGCCAAAATTCTCTAATTGCTCTCCAGTATATCGAGGCAACCAATTATTTACAATCTCTTCTTTTGTTTTCATATGCGAAGTTTTATACGCTTTTCAAAACTATCTTTGAAAGAGCCAATTATCTAAATTACAAAAAAGCAAGCGCTTAACCATTGTTTTTATGATTCAAATTCCTTTTCCGCCATTTCCCTTTAAAATAAAAGAAGCCGAGGGCAAGGAATGGATCTTCGACGAAATAAGAAAACAATGGGTTCGTTTAAGCCCCGAAGAATGGGTTCGTCAAAACATCCTTCAATATTTTTTACAAATTATGAACTACCCAAGTTCATTGATTGCTATTGAAAAAGAAATTAAACTAGGCGAACTAAAAAAACGTTTTGATATTTTGGTTTACAAAGATTCCAAACCTTGGTTAATGGTTGAATGTAAAGAAATGAATGTGCCCATTAATGAATCAGTACTCAAACAAGTATTGAATTACAATATTAGTTTAGAAGTCCCTTATATTCTTATTACCAATGGCAACCACAGTTTTGCCTACGAACTATCGAATGGTAAAATGCAGCAAATTTTATCTATCCCTAATTATTAACCAATTGGGTTATGGGAAAATACCCAACTCAGTATAGCTAATGGCTACTTTATTTATGGCACTAACATAAGCTGCAGTACGCATATCTGGAATAGCAGGATTTGACAACCATATTTCCATAATTTCTCTGGTAGCTGATATCATTGTTTCTTCTAAACCACTATGCACCAAGTCTACTTCCTCGGCACCATGCATAATAAAATCGCGTTCTTTTTCAGAAACTGTTTTTCCGGTCAAACCTTCTATTTGTCCTAAGATATGGGCATTCATATTTTCTGAAAAACGCTTTTCCATTCTACCATAACGCACATGACTCAAATTCTTTAACCATTCAAAATATGAAACAGTTACACCACCTGCATTTAAATACATATCTGGCACTACTAAAGTTCCTTTTGCAATAAACACCTCATCTGCTACTGGGGTTAATGGACCGTTTGCTGCTTCAGCAATTATTTTTGCTTTTACTCTTGTTGCATTATCTCCATTGATTACATTTTCTAATGCGGCAGGAATTAAAATATCGCAGTCTAATTCAAGTGCATCACTATTATGTGCAAGGTTGGTTGCTCCAGGAAAATTTAAAACAGAACCTGTTGATTTTCTATGTTGAAATAAGTCTTCTTCATTAATACCATCAGCAGAATAAATAGCCCCTTCAAACTCGGCAATTGATACTACAATCGCACCATGTTCGCGGAAAAATTTAGCACAGTGGTATCCTACATTTCCCAATCCTTGTACCACTACTTTTTTTCCTTCAATACCCAAGGTTAAACCAAGTTTACCCATTACATCTGGCATATTACATACTTCGCGAATACCAAAAAATACACCTAAACCTGTTGCTTCTTTTCTACCACGAACACCACCTTGTGTAATTGGCTTACCTGTTACACAACCTGCGCTGTCTATATCTCCGGGCTTTAATGACTGATAGGTATCTACTATCCAAGCCATTTCTCTTTCACCTGTTCCGTAGTCTGGGGCAGGCACATCAATACCAGGACCAATAAAATTTTTCTTTACTAATTCGGCGGTATATCTACGTGTGATTTTTTCTAGTTCATACGCACTATGACTTCTTGGACTTATTTTAATTCCACCCTTTGCGCCACCAAATGGCACATTTACAATAGCACATTTATAAGTCATTAAAGACGCCAATGCCATTACTTCATCTTCGCATACTGCTAAGCTAAAACGTATTCCTCCTTTACAAGGTGTTTTGTGTTGCGAATGTTGTACACGGTAGGCTTCAATTACTTCAATGCGACCATCATCCATTTTTACTGGAAAGCGCATACTATAAATACTATTACAAGCTTTAATTTGTTCGAGCAAACCTTTATCCCATTTGGTTAATTGGGCGGCTTTGTCAAAACTTTTTTCAACACTTTTAAAGAAACTATATGGTTCTTGAGTTGTCATTTTGAAACAATTTTAAAGGGTTTGTTTGTAATTTGGTTATAGTAAACTTTTAATGTTTACACAAAGGAGCTTGCCTTATTTTTTTTCTAGTTGACTGATTTTTCTATCAATACTTATTACATACAATAATAAGCCTGTCATGATTACCACAACAATGGTCATCACTAAATAAATCTTGCCGTTACTACGCATGAAATCAGTAGGAGGAGCTGTTGCTACAGCATTTTGTGCATTTGCAATTATTTGCATTAAACATCCAATAAAAACTAAACTGATTTTTTGAAACTTATTCATTATTTAATTGCTTTTCGTTTAAAATTTGGTATCTAACTTTTAAAGTGCTAATCCATACACCAAGTAGTGTCCAGCCAATTACTGCAGGATAAAAAACAGTGCGCATATTCATATCCATATCCTTACCATTGAGGCCTGGATTTCCATCACTACCCTGACCTCCAGGATGCAATGACTCTGTTAGTCTTGGCAGAATCCAAAGGGTTGGAAATAACATAAAAAATGCAAAAATATTATAGACTGCACCAATGCGCATTTTCTTTTCTTCGTCGTGCATACTACCACGTAAAACAAAATACGCTAGGTAAATTAAAATAGCAATTGCTGCACCATTTTGTTTGGGATCTCCACTCCATGGGCTTCCCCATTGGTAATTGGCCCAAATAGCACCGGTAGTAATTCCTAATAAAGAAAAAATGGTACCTGTTGCGGCAAATGCCGATGAATAATAATCGTACAAAGGATTGGGATTGCGTAAGAACTTTACAGCATAATAAACAGAAACAAATAAAAGAATCATCATGCCAAACCACATGGGCACATGAAAGAAGAAATTTCGAACGGACTCTTGCATCCGATCATCGAGTTTGGGCACTTTTACCAAAAAACCATTTACACAGGTATACAACAACAAGATCACTGTTAAAACTTTCCACCAATTTTTTCGAATCATACGTACTAATTTTTGTTGCTTTTGCCTAAACTAACAACTGTAAGTGCAAATTTAGGTGAAAGCTTATTAATAAAAACAATCAAATGTTAGAATTTAAATTCATAGAAAGTATTATAATGCGATTTTTTAACTTGAATACTACAAAGGGAAGCATTTGCTGCTTAAATTGTGACACTGTTATGACTAAACCATTACTAGAAATTAAGCAATTATCAGTGAATTTTGTTGCTGACGGAAAAAGTTCCAAAGCATTAGAAAACATTAATATAACCGTAAACAGGGGCGAAATTTTAGCAATTGTGGGTGAGTCGGGATCGGGCAAATCTGTTACTGCTTTATCTATATTACAATTATTACCTAGCCCTCCTGCAGTTTACAGATCAGGAGAAATTATTTTAAATACCAATACTGAATCTATCAATCTTTTAACGTCAAGTTCACAAGCATTACAATCTATTAGAGGTAGTAAAGTGGCTATGATATTTCAAGAACCCATGACCTCTTTAAA
>CAIKZP010000139.1 GCA_903831935.1 uncultured Bacteroidota bacterium
ATAAAACTATTGCTGCATATGCATTATAGCATTTGCCGTTCATCAAAAAATAATGAATGAAATATTTTAAAATAAAAAATAATTCAAAAAATTTGACTTAAACTGAAAGAATTTTTTGTGGAAGAGAATAGGAATAAATCTTTAAGAAGACTGTACAAAAAATAAAAATAGCCAATAAGTATTGGCTATTAGAAGACAAGTATTTAATAAGCAGTGAAATACGTGTATAATTATCTACGCTTAGGATTATTAAAAAAATAAATCATTTTCAAAACATCTTGTTCATCATGAATTTCAACATGATTGTCACGGATATAATTATTAATAGCCTCTTTATCTAATTTATAATATTTTGCTAGCTGTTTTACCTGACGCACTTCAACTAAATCTGACTTGTCTAAAATATAAAAGTCTTTAATTGTATTAATAGTGCCCATATTTTTATAATTCATGAAAGAATAAGCACCTGTTACGGTATTTGAAACTACCCTTGAGTCTTCAACCCTTGAACCAGAATGGTCTGTTGTTGATTCGGCAGTTCTTACACCATAGCTATACAATATGTACAAATTTGATAAGCCAGTTCTTTGGTAGATTTTATCTTTAATAGGAACAAAAGTTACTGGTACCGAATAAATAGAATCAACGGTACTTAGGTTGGCCAATTCTTTGTACTGTTTGTTTCTATTAGGAACCTTAATGGTTTGTTTAACGTCAATAACTATTGAATCAATTGTTTCTAATCCTGAAAGTTCTTTATACTGTTTGTCTTCTACAAAAATCAACTGGTGTTTATCGGTATTAAAATTTAAATCGGCAAAAACCACTTTGCCATCTTTCAAAAAGACGGTACTAGGCATAAATTGATTGAATAACATCAATTTTAAATTGACGTTTTCATATACTGATTGCGCTATACAAGTGCTTGCGCTAATTAGTAATAAGCAAGCTATTAAAAAGTATTTTTTCATGGTGCTTTATTTATTGCTTAGTGTAAATTGATTCGATATTCTAAATTAAACAATTGTAAACAAACAACTATTTAATTATTTCACAATTAACTCATCGGCAAAAATCCAAGCTGGTTTTCCTGCGCCTGGATGTCCAGAAGGACATAAATTATTGGTGGCAGTTACTCTGATAAATCTAATATTAGTTGGCGCAAACACAGCTTCAAAAGCATGCATGATTTCTTTGGCATTAATATCAATCGGGTTTTTTACAGTGCTAATTGCGGTAAAATTCAGCCCATCGGTAGATGCTTCGAAATTGACCGATTGCGGTAAAAAAATCCAGTCGCGGTATTTTTGCAAACAACCTAGAGCAATAGTTTTTACCAATTTAGCCGATCCTAAATCAATGGTTGCTATTAAAATTTTTTCGCTAAAGCCATGCCAATTTTTACCAATTGTAAAAGTACCCCTTACGCCATCGGTTAATGTATTAGAACCATCGGCTGGATAATATTTACTGTATGGTGTGGTGTAATTTACAGCAGTACCTATTGCTTGGTGCATCACAAAATCTTGCTTGGCAGATTGCTTGCTCATTACCTGATTATTCAGTGTAGTTACTGCCCTTAATTGTGCTGAACTACTAATGGCAATAGGTTGGCTAAATAAAGGAGATTGATTTGTTGGTTCTGATCCGTCAATAGTATAATGAATTTGTGCATTTAAAATTTCTGACGAAAGTGATACATTCAACTTTCCATTACTTGAAATAGGATTGATGGCCACACTAAAATTTCCAGCACAATAGTGCAATCCTTTTTGCTCAAACCCCCTAAAATGATATTGTAATCGGTTGTTAAAATCGGTAAAGTTTTTATTGTTAGATGGGGTCCACAAAACTTCTGAAAGCGCCAACATTCTTGGTAATACCATGTATTCTAATTGCTCGGTGGTACTAATAAATTCTGTCCATAAATTTCCTTGTGCACCTAATACAAATGCTGCTTCTTGGCTATTGAGTTCTTTGGGAATGGGTTCGTAATCGTACACTTTTTTTAAGGTATTAAATCCGCCAATAGCAAGGGGTTCGCCTTCTGGACCTGCTTGATAATTATCGAAATAACAGGGCGAGCCTGGGGTCATTACAACGGAGTGTTTCATTTTAGCAGCTTCAATTCCACCGGCTTCACCTCTCCAACTCATTACCGATGCTTCGGGTGCCAATCCACCTTCTAAAATTTCATCCCATCCAATCATTTTTTTATGGTGTGCTACCAAGAATTTTTCAATTTTTTTTATGAAATAACTTTGTAATTCGTTTTCATCTTTCAAGCCTTCTTGTTTCATTTTTGCCTGACATTTTGCACAAATTTTCCAAGCGGCTTTGTCTACTTCATCGCCGCCAATATGCAAATATTCTGCAGGAAAAATAGCCATCACTTCTGTAAGTATGTCTTGTAAAAAAGAAATCACTTGGTCGTTTCCAGCGCAATAATTAGACGACACATTGGTATAGTTGCCACCCGTTAAAGGCAATTGTGGTTTTTGCGTACAACTAAGTTCAGGATAAGAAGCTATTGCCGCTGCTGCATGACCTGGCATTTCAATTTCTGGTACAATAGTTATGTTTAGCGATTGCGCATAAGCAACAATTTCTTTTAGTTGTGCTTGTGTGTAAAAGCCACCATAGGTAGGCGTTTCATTGGGTTTTGCTTGTGGTCTATCGCCCCAAACTTTGTTGGTTTGATCTACTCGCCAAGCACCAATATTAGTTAGGGCCGGATATTTTTTTATTTCAATGCGCCATCCTTGGTCGTCTACTAAATGCCAGTGAAATACATTCATTTTATAAGCAGCCATTAGGTTGATGTATTCTTTAATTACTTCGGGTCCAAAAAAATGTCGGCTTACATCTAAATGCATGCCGCGCCATTTAAATCTTGGATAATCTATTACTTGCATGCACGGTACTTGAATGCTTGCATTGGTTCTAATTTGCGGAAGGGTTTGTAGCAAAGATTGAATCCCATAAATTAATCCTGCTTTTGTTTTGGCTTTAATAATTATACCAGTTGAATGAATCCCCAACTCGTATCCTTCAACTTCTTTTACTGTGTTAGAAAACACCAATTGTATGGCTGAAGAATTGTTTGATGTTAGCTTCAAACCAATGCCCGAAACTTGTTGAATGGCTGCGCTTAAAAACTTGGCTGCTTGTTGAAGCGCTTTATTATTTATATCAATTCCTATAGTTGATTTGGCATTGATAACATAAAATCCTGTTTCCATTTGCAGACTTAACGGTTTTGGAATGATGGATACATTCGATTGAGCCAAACAATAACTAGTAAGTACACTAAATAAGAAGCCTGCAATAAATTTCATGGCAAAGGATTGTAAAAATTAATAAACATTTTTGAAAATAGGGAATACTAAGTTACCATTTAACCACAGTAAAAACAATGGTTGCATAATTGCCTTTTTCGTACAAAATACCCAACTTTTTGTTAGACAATTTTACAATATCGGAATATGCTGCGTTGTCTTTACTAGTATCTTGTTCGGCCGATTTGTCAATCAGTTTATTAATAGACCAAGTTTGGCCATCATCTTTACTTATTCTTACAGTTAGGTTATTGCGATTTTTAGTATCGGCTGCATTACAAAATGCAAGTATTTGTTTGTTTGCTTTTTTTCCTATTGCTAAAATACTGCCTTCGCAAACCGGATCGGGTAAGTTGTTATCAAAATAAAGGGTATCCCATTGCGCTCCACCGTTATTGCTAATGGCAATTATTCTAGCTCGAATATCTCCTTTTTGATTCCTTGCATTTAAGAGTAAACGATTGTTTGAAATTTGTGTAGCTGTTGCTTCGTTACTTCCTGGTAAATTAAGTGATGGGCTAAGTTGGAAAGTTAAACCATGGTTATCGGTATAAAATCCATGCGAAAAATAGTCTTCGAACTTTCCTCTAGGATTTCCTTGAGAATGATTGGCTGCTAAAAAAATGCGTCCTTTATATTTTCCTTCATCAAACTGCATGGCATGACCGGGTGTATTGGCATAACTTCTCCAGTCTTCACTGAAATGATAGGCCGGATTAATGCTTGGTTGATTTGGTCGATGCACTTGTAAGGTAATGTTTACAGGATCAGACCAAGTATTTCCAGCATCTACCGAAGTTTTGTACCAAACCTCGCGCATACCCCTGCCTTTTCTAATATCGCCTTCGGACTGATTGCCCGTATTATAAAATAAAAAGATTCTCCCATTAGGATAATTAGAATCTGTAAGGTCTACAACTGGAGCTGGATTACCCGCTTGTAAATGACCATTTGATGCTACAACCGATAAGTCAGACCAAGTTTTTCCATTATCGGTACTTTTTTTAAGTACAATATTAATGTCTCCAAAATCTGCAGCACCTTTTACCCTGCCTTCGGCAAAAGCAAGTAAGGTTTTTTGAAAACTAACAATGGCTGGAATTCTAAATGATTCATACCCTTCGGTACCGGATTTATATACGGTAATTTTTGATTGGCTATTTATTGATGAAACCAACAAAAGATTAACCAATACTGCTGTAAACCAAGCAAATCGTTTATTCATACTGAGTTATTAGAATGCTCAGTAAAGTATAAAAAAAATACGAAATAGTTGAATAATGTAAGCGCTAAGCCTTGTTTTAGCAAAATTTATGCATGATATACCAAGTTCATTGGATTGACATTTGGCAAGTCGGCAATTTGTTTCCATTTTGAAAGCACTTGCGCAATGTCATTAGAAAAATCAGTGCCATTTAACGGTTTTACAATATAATGGCAGGCATAATGCTTAAAGGTTTCATTGATTTCAAATTCTAAATCACATGAGGTAAGCATAACAATTGGAATATTCTTAAACTGCTGGTGGAATTTAATATACTTCAGCAAATCAATCCCGTTTATAAAAGGCAGGTTGATGTCTAAAAATATTAAGTCGGGCTTTGAGGTTAATTGATTGGTTTCTAATTTATTGAAATAACTCATGGCCTCTTGACCATTTCTAGCAATTTGCAATGGGTTTACCATATTCCAACTTTCTAGGGCTTCCTTAAAAAGGAAAATATCGCCTTCGTTGTCTTCAATAAGCAAAACTTTAAGTTGATCCATTATTATTGTTTATTAGAAATTAGGGTTTCATTAAACAACCGGGGAGTGTTATAAGACAAAAGTAAGTAACTAAAATTATTTAGTAAAGAGATAGTACATAAAAATTGTATGATTTTAGAAAATCGTACATGTTTTTGGTAAATAAAAAAAAATATGGTTGTCAAAATGAAAATTACCTAAGAAAACTAGACTTAAATTTAAATAGTAGGTGTTTTAGAGAAGTATTCAGATGGCGTTAAACCGGTTTCTTTTTTAAAGGCAATATTAAATGTAGAGCGATTTTTAAACCCTGCTTGTTCGGCCATAGACTCAATAGTCATGGTAGCTACTTTATTAGGATACTCATTAATAAAATAGTTTACCCTAAATTGATTTACATAATCTCTAAATGGTAAATGCATTACATTATTTAAAAAATAGGAACAATGGTGCAAAGGTATTTCGATGTCTTTGGCCAACTTGGCAATAGTTAATTCAGTATCTAGATAGGGTTTATTTGATGCAATAAACGATTGAAACTTACTCATATAAACAGCAATCTGTTCATCTGTTAACAGTGAGTTAGGTGTATTTAGCTCTAAAACAATTGGCGCCGGTGCAATTTGTTCGTTAACTATTGGCGCTATTTTGGGGTTTTCTAACACTACCAAATGACCATATAAAATTATAGGCTGTTTAATAATGTAGAAAATTAAAGAAAACATTACAAGACTAATTAGCGTTACTAAGTAAATATTTTCAAAAAGGCTGAAGGGTGATAGATGATTGATGAGAATATAAATTGTAAATAAAGAATTACATGCAAAGAAGATGGTTAATGTACTTACCAAAAAAATAAGCCAGTTTTTTATGTGTAGATTTAATGAATGTGATTTATTAGCAATCGCCTTGGCAATTAATTTCCAAGAAAGTATAATATAAAAAACATTCAACACAAGTCTAAATCCAAATAAAAGAAAAACACGTTTAAATTCGTTTGAATTGTTTAAATCAATTGATTGATGCAATGAATAAAAGAAATTTCCATGATTTACATTTTGCTTCATAAAAATGATGCCTGTAATTAAAATAACACTTGGAATGAGATGCATTAAATCTTTTTTATAAAGTTTTGTTGCATCGTTTAAACTACTACGTACATATACATAAATCACACTTGGAGTTGTAACCATCAAAAGCGGAAAAAGGTAACTGATAAAATTAAAAGGGAATTCATTGTTATGTTCTATAACGAGAATGAATATATTTTGTATGCCTCTGCTTAATAAAAAGAACGCAAATAATTTATTAAGTAAGGAATTACCCTTATTTAAAGTTAGGAGGTGAAAAGCGAAAAGGATGAAAATAAAAACGCCACTAGCTATCGCTATATCAATAAAATTCATGCACCAAATATATTGTTTTATGGCACTTAAGAATTTTTTAGTGCTAATAAAAAATTAATTGCTTTTTGGCTGGCTAAAAAGACCATTAATTTCATCATCAAGCCTTTTTACTTCTTTTTCTACTTGTGCTATTAGTAATAATTTTTCGGCTTCATCAATTGTAGAGTTGGGCTTATTAAGCAACTTAGTGATTCCCAATAAATTAGCAATTGGGGCGCGGATTAAATGAGACTGTCGCCAGGTAATTTCTTTAAGCCTTAATGCATAATCAGAATTGTCTTCTTCTGCCGATTTTGTTTCATGTATGTCTATCGTAACAACTGAAATTCCTAATAGATTTTTAGCATCATCATAAACAGGTATAAAACTTAGTTGTATCCAGTTTTTTTCACTAGAATTATTTGCGCTGTTTTCAACACTGATGGAATTTTGTTCGCCATTAACGGCTTTTTGAAAGTTTTCTTTAAACAAAGCTGCATTAGATTCTTGTATATATTGACGATAGTCAATACCAGTAATCAATGTTTTTTGAAATTTGTTTTGAAACTGGTGGCCTGCCAATATATTAAAATGCAATACTGTAAAATTAGGGTCTAAAAATAAAATTGATTCTGTAGCGCTAAACAATGATGATTGTAATTTTTTTGAAATCAATTCAATTTTAGATACAATCAAATTGTCTGATATTGAATTTTTTAACCCGTATAAAATTATTGGATGATAATATAGATAACTAGTAATATAAACAAGCATAAAGGCATTCATATACTCAATAACAAAAAGACCATTACTATTTTTTGAAAGCACTAAAAAAATTGTAGTAACAATTAGTAAAACATTTATAACCTTAATTATTAAAAGATTCCTTACAAAATTAGTTACTAATATATTTTGCGCTAGTGTTTCATTTTTATGTTGATTTTTAAATTTAAAATATAAGCGAATTGAAAATATTGCATAAATAAGCATGCTTAAAGATTTCAGTATAACATGTGCTTGCTTTGGCAATAACCCTTCTGAAACTAAGGAAAGTTTATAGGCTTTTGTAACAATGTCGAATTCATTAGGGTTTAGGGTACGTCCATTTAAAAAAAATGGCGTTAACTCAAGAGCATGGAGTAAAAATGGCAATAGATGCAACCAATCCCATCGTTTAAATTTAGTTTCATTATTCAATAAGCTTCTAAAAAAAACAAAACTTATAGGAGGCACTAAATACATAACTAAAGAAGGAATTCGAAAAAGCAAAATGCTTTTATATTCAACAGTAGCATTTGCAACTAAGTTAGTATAAACTAAAAGTGAAATTAAGCATAACATCCATACCCCTAAAAGCCTAAAAGAAAATGATCCATTTCTCCTGAATATTAGCGTTAAAGATGCTAAAAAGCCAATAAGAATTACAAACACCGAAATGACTAGTACAAAATAATTCATGAACAATAATTTTATGTTTTATTAGTTGCGCTATTTACAATATCTTTTAATTCTACATCTAGTTTCAACACCTCCCTTTCAATTATTTGTAACAAAGCTTTTTTTTCTTCTTCATTAACAGAAGAGTCTGGCTTATTCAATAATTTTGTAATGCCTAATAAATTAGAAATTGGCGCACGTAATAAATGCGATTCGCGCCAGGTGATATCTTGTAATTGTTTTACGTAATTTTTATTTTTATTCTCTGATTCCTTTTTGTCATGAATATTAATTGAGCATATATTCACGCCAGTTACTTCATTCAAATCATTAGTAATAGGTATAAACTCAATTTGAAACCATTTTGCTTGATCATGCCCATTCATGCTCAATTCAATCTCATACCCACAACGTTGGCCACTTAAAGCTTTTTTGAAATCTACAAAAAATAAAGGCTCTCTGTGTTCGTGCAAATAGGTTCTATAGTCTTCGCCAACTTTAATTTGTCGCATAAAGTTTTCGCGAATTGATTTTTCGGCTAATTGATTAAAATGAATGATTTTAAAATCTTTGTCAACAAAAATTAACATCTCTGTTTCACTTACTAATGATGAGCGTAGTTTTGCCTCGTTTAATTTAAGCTCTTTTTCTAGTGAATCGATAGCACTATTAAAACCAACTTGGTTAAAGTTTAAGCCAAATAATATAGACGGATGATAAAACAAATAGCCTAATAAATAAAAAAGAAACATTGAGTTTGATAAATGCAAACTATAAAAAGAAAATAATGGCAAGGCTTTAACTAATAAAACTGCTAAAATTGAAAGCCCCACACAAAAGCTACTAATGAATATAACCCCATTCATAAAGCCAAGTAATTCGGTATTATTTTTAATAACAGAAACAAATGCTTTTTTCTTAAATTTTGCATACAAGTTTATTGACAATATTAAATAAACTATAGTTTGAATTAATTTAAATAAAGAATGCCATTTTGCAGCAATTAAGCCCTCTTTCATCACTGTTAATTGCGACATTGATTTAAAATCAATCTGTTTAATTAAAAGTATTTTTTCGCGAACGTTCATCCTCAACGCAGCCAGAATTATCGAATACCGCATCCGCAACGACTTATTTCAGCGCCTGACCCGACTCGACCTCAGCTATTTTTCCACCAGTCGCAGCGGCGATATCATCTCCCGGTTTTCCAATGACCTGACAAATGTCCGTATGTTAACCGGCTTTGGCGTTATGAGTGCGATAAATACCGTGCTGATTTACAGTGCTGCCGTAACGATGATGATCAGGATTCACCCATGGCTCACCTTCTGGTCAATTCTTCCTTTCCCGATCATGATCCTGATCATCAAAAAAGTCAGTCATCGACTCTTTCACCGCTCTCTTCAGGCTCAGGAGGAGTTGGCGCATCTCTCAAACCAGGCTGAAGAGACCGTTTCAGCCGTTCGACTGATTAAATCCTACTGCCGCGAAGAATATTTTCAGGGTGAGTTCGGCAAGAGTGCCGAGCGCTACCTCAAACACAACCTGCGCCTTGCCCGGCTGCGGGGGCTTATTATGCCAATCATGGCAGCCGCTACCGGTTCCGGAACCCTTGTCGTTTTGTTCATGGGGGGTAGGCTGGTAATTGCGCAGAGCATTACCCTGGGTGATTTTGTTGCTTTCAGCGGCTACCTGGCGATGCTTGTCTGGCCGACCGCGGTCATGGGCTGGATTCTGACCCTGGCGCA
>CAIKZP010000140.1 GCA_903831935.1 uncultured Bacteroidota bacterium
AAAATATATATTAAGATAATATAAAATTATTTAATGTATAATTAATTGCTATTAATATTATTGGACTATGTGTATTTTATTTTTACCATAACCTATTTGGTATTCTATTTTCAACCAATTTGCTTGGTTAATTAATACAGTTAATTCAGATTTGCATAAACATTTGTTATTTAATAATATATCTGGTTGGGTAGTTTTAAACACCCATTCAGTTATTAAAATAGGTTAAGTTCAAATTTCCGGGGGGGCATTTGGCTTAATTATTAGAACCACTCTTCATTTGTAAGGGTGGTTTTTTTTATGAAAAAACCTTGCAATTATGGCTATAATTAGCAAAATGTTTGTTGTGAAAGCCTATTTGGGTGTCTATTAGCAAAGAATATTAACTAAATTGCACCTCCAGATTATAATTATTTCAAATGTTTTCTATAATCTTTAAATAAATAGCAATGAAAAAGGCTTTTTTACTAGCTTTTTGAAGAGATTTGTGGTTTGTTTTAAAAGTTAAGTAGAAAAATAACCAATTCATTGAATAATGAGCAATACAGCAAGTACCCTTTTCGACAAAGTGTGGGATGCACACGTGGTTCGACAAATTGAAGATGGCCCAGATGTTTTTTTTATTGATCGCCATTTTATTCATGAAGTAACTAGCCCTGTGGCTTTCTTAGGTTTACAAACCAGGGGTATTGGTGTAATGTTTCCAGAACATACGTTTGCAACCGCCGATCATAATACGCCTACTATTAACCAACACCTTCCTGTAGCAGATCCTTTATCGGCTAATCAGTTGTTGGCTTTAGAGCAAAATTCTGCTAAATATGGTATTTCGCACTGGGGTTTAGGAAATCCTAAAAACGGTATTGTACACGTTGTAGGACCTGAAAATGGTATAACGCAACCAGGTATGACCATTGTTTGTGGCGATTCTCATACATCAACACATGGTGCTTTTGGTGCCATTGCATTTGGTATTGGAACTTCGGAAGTTGAAATGGTTTTATCGTCGCAGTGTATTATGCAGCCGAAGCCTAAAAAAATGCGCATCAATGTAAATGGTGTGTTGGGTAAAGCAGTAACTCCTAAAGACGTTACCTTATATATTATTGCACAATTAACTACTGCTGGTGCAACTGGCTATTTTGTAGAATATGCTGGAGATGTTTTTGAAAATATGAGTATGGAAGGACGGATGACCGTTTGTAATATGAGTATTGAAATGGGTGCACGCGGAGGAATGATTGCGCCAGATGAAACGACTTTTAATTATATCAAAGGTCGCGAAAAAGCGCCTAAAGGTGCAGACTGGGATACTGCTTTGGCCTATTGGAAAACCTTGAAAACCGATGCTGCCGCTAGTTTTGATAAAGAATACAATTTTAATGCAGCGGATATAGAACCAATGATTACTTACGGAACTAACCCTGGAATGGGTATGGGAATTTCTCATTTAATTCCTAAAGCAGCTGAATTAGCTGGTGGTGTAAGTACCTACGAAAAATCATTGAAATACATGGGATTCGAAGAAGACGAACCAATGATAGGAAAGAAAGTAGACTATGTATTTATTGGGAGTTGTACCAATGGTCGTATTGAAGATTTTAGGGCATTTGCTTCCATAGTAAAAGGACGCAAAAAAGCAGACCATGTTACTGCTTGGATCGTTCCAGGATCACATATTGTAGAAGCACAAATTAAAGAAGAAGGCATTTTTGATATTTTAACAGAAGCGGGTTTTCAACTGCGTCAACCAGGATGTTCGGCTTGTTTAGCAATGAACGACGACAAAATTCCTGCAGGTAAATACGCAGTGAGCACCAGTAATAGAAATTTCGAAGGCCGTCAAGGTCCTGGAAGTAGAACCTTACTCGCTAGTCCTTTAATGGCCGCAGCTGCAGCTGTTACAGGTGTTGTAACCGATCCAAGAGATTTGTTATAATCGTTTTTTAAATCAAGCATTCAAGAACTTTACAACTTAACAAACATGGCTTACGATAAATTTACAGTGTTAACCAGTACGGCAGTTCCTTTGCCAATTGAAAATGTTGACACCGATCAAATTATACCAGCGCGCTTTTTAAAAGCAACGGAAAGAAAAAATTTTGGCGACAATTTATTTAGAGATTGGCGTTACAATAACAACGATTCACCCAAGCAAGATTTTGTTTTAAATAACCCTATCTATACCGGAAAAATTTTGGTAGGCGGAAGGAATTTTGGAAGTGGAAGTAGCCGTGAACACGCTGCTTGGGCTATTTACGATTATGGATTCCGTTGTGTGGTGTCTAGTTTTTTTGCAGATATTTTTAAAGGAAACTCTATTAATATTGGCATTCTTCCAGTACAAGTATCTGAACCTTTTTTAGAAGAAATATTTAGGGCTATTGAAGCAGATCCTGCTACTGAATTAACCATTGACTTGTCTGCACAAACCATTACTTTAAATGCAACCGGTAGTCAAGAATCTTTTGATATTAATGGTTACAAAAAACACAACCTAATGAATGGTTTTGATGATATCGATTATTTACAAGCAATGAAAGAAGATATCAAAGCTTTTGCAGCATCAAAACCCATTAAATAACTGGCCCTGATTAAATTTTTGCTTTGAAACAATCGCAACAGCATATAGAAATAATGGACACCACCCTGCGCGATGGCGAGCAGACTAGTGGCGTATCTTTTTCGGCATCTGAAAAACTCACAATTGCAAAACTGCTATTGACAGATTTGAATGTAGACCGAATTGAAATTGCTTCTGCAAGGGTTTCTGCAGGCGAGTTTCAGGCAGTAAAAAAAATTACCAACTGGGCAAATGAGCATGGTTATATTGATCGAGTAGAAGTATTAACTTTTGTTGACGGAGACATTTCTGTAAACTGGATGTTAGATGCCGGCGCAAAAGTGATGAACTTATTAACCAAAGGTTCTTTAAACCATTTAACCCATCAACTTAAAAAAACTGCTGACCAACATTTTGCAGAAATTGCAACAGTACTGGCACTAGCCAAAGAGAAAGGATTAAAAAGCAATGTATATCTCGAAGACTGGAGTAATGGCATGCGCAATTCTAAAGACTATGTAATTAGTTATTTAAATTTTATTCAACACCAACCAATAGAAAGGGTTTTATTGCCAGATACACTTGGTGTTTTAACTCCTTCAGAAACTTTTGAATACATTAGTGAATTGGTGGCAAAATATCCTGCACTACATTTTGATTTTCACGCACACAACGATTATGATTTAGGAACTGCCAATGTTTTAGAAGCAGTAAAAGCAGGTGCAAAAGGCATTCACTTAACCATTAATGGAATGGGTGAGCGAGCTGGAAACGCTTCATTAGCAAGTGTTGTGGCTGTTTTAAATGATAATTTAAAATCGGTAAAGACTTCAGTAAACGAAAAGTCTTTATACACGGTAAGTAAACTAGTAGAAACATTTTCTGGATTTCGAATACCAGCCAACAAACCTGTGGTAGGTGAAAATGTATTTACACAAACTGCAGGTATTCATGCAGATGGCGACAAAAAAAATAATTTGTATTTTAATGATTTAATGCCTGAGCGTTTTGGTCGTCAAAGAAAATATGCCTTAGGCAAAACCAGTGGCAAAGCCAATATTGAAAATAATTTACAAGAACTAGGGATACAATTATCAGACGAAGATTTAAAAAAAGTTACCCAAAGAATTATTGAATTGGGCGACCTAAAAGAAATGGTTACCCAGGCTGATTTGCCTTATATTATTTCGGATGTGCTAGATAGCAATTCAATTGAAGAAAAAGTTATTGTAGAAAATTATGTGCTAACACATTCAAAAAATTTACGTCCATCAGTTACTTTAAAAATAATTATTGACGGTGAAGTGTTTGAAGAAAATGCACAAGGCGATGGTCAATACGATGCATTCATGAACGCTTTGAAAAAAGTATATAGCATTAAAGGAATTGCATTGCCTATGTTAACAGATTATACAGTGCATATACCTCCTGGAGGAAAATCAGATGCATTGTGCGAAACCATTATTACTTGGATGCAAAATGCCAAAGAATTTAAAACCCGCGGATTAGATAGCGATCAAACAGTATCTGCTATTAAAGCCACTCAAAAAATGCTCAACCAAATTGGGTAGCAATTAACTAATATTTTTTATTTCAATTTATACATACAATGGCCACAAAACACATTTTAATTGTACCCGGCGACGGAATCGGACAAGAGGTAACCGCAGTTGGTAAAAAAGTATTAGATAGTATTGCACTTAAGTTTGGCCATACATTTACTTACGACGAAGCCTTAATTGGTCATATAGCCATTGAAGCAACAGGAAATCCTTTGCCAGACGAGTCTTTAGAAAAAATGCGCCATTCAGATGCGGTTTTATTTGGTGCAGTGGGTCATCCAAAATACGATAACGATCCTTCTGCTAAAGTGCGTCCAGAGCAAGGTTTATTAAAAATGCGCAAAGAGTTGGGTTTGTATGCCAACCTTCGTCCGATTAAATTATTTGATGAATTATTAAGTGCTTCAAGCATTAAACCAGAAATATTAAAAGGTGCCGATATTTTATTTTTCAGAGAATTAACTGGCGATATTTATTTTGGCGAAAAAGGTCGTAAAAATGATGGCGATACGGCATACGATGTTGCAGAATACAGTCGTTACGAAGTAGAACGTATTGGTCGCAAAGCATTTGAAGCAGCTAGAACGCGTAAGAAAAAATTATGCTCTGTAGACAAAGCAAATGTTTTGGAAACAAGTCGTTTGTGGAGAGAAGTTATTCAAAAATTAGCACTAGAATATCCAGATGTTACAGTAGAACACCAATTTGTTGATTCAACTGCAATGATGCTTATTAAAGATCCATGTAGATTCGATGTGGTTGTTACTGCCAATTTGTTTGGAGATATATTAACCGACGAAGCATCTCAAATTGCAGGTTCTATGGGTATGTTGGCATCTGCTTCCATTGGAGACGGAACAGGGGTTTATGAGCCAATTCATGGTTCTGCACATGATATTACTGGAAAGGGCATTGCCAATCCACTAGCATCTATTTTATCGGCTGCATTGTTATTAGATATCTCTTTTGGAATGAAAGAAGAATCTGCATTAGTAATAAACGCAGTTGATCAAGTATTAAAACAAGGGTTTAGGACTATAGATATTGCTGATGCCAATACAGCCCCAGAAAACATTTTGGGTACGGCTGCCATGGGTGAAGCTGTTTTGAAATTCTTATAAATGATACTTTAATGATACAATCGTCCTTTCTTACCCAAGAAAGGACGATTTTTTTACTACCATTCGGCCGAAAATTTGGCCATTTACCCCAGTAGGGCTGCCACTTCCATAATTTCGTACTTTCTTTACGCTATTTGTGATTTTATTATGAAATAAGTTCCTTTCTATACTAGCATTGGGTTTGAAGGGTGTTTATGTTTACTTAAAGTAGTTGCTGTTTTCCGCTCATCCTAGAATCTTGGCAATGGCTGTTACCAGTCACAATTGAAAATGCTAGCCAGTTGGCTGAAGTAATTTTGGTATATCAAATCGAAACAAACAAGATTGATCATACTTAAATTAAACAACATGAAAAACTTCATCATCGCCGCTTTAGTAACCATTTTTATTACTGGTTCTTCTTTTGCAGCAAACGCAACAATTAATGACGATTCACAAGACCTTAGTGATTTTCAAAAAATCAGTCAACTAATTGACGGTCAAAAAACACAATTCTTTTACACTAGTGGTGGCGAATTGATTGCTTCAAGTAAGGCTTTAGCTTACGATAAATTGCCAAAAGCAGCATTAACTTATTTGGCTAACAATTACGCTTATCCTATTTATAGTTTAGAAGATTGTATGGTAGTTAACTACACACAAAACGATACTGATTATTTTGTATCATTCAATAAAGGCAAAGAAAAAGTCTTTTTACAGATTGATGTTCGTGGTAATGTGATAGAATTAGTTAGAAAAGGGTAGTTTTTAGTTAGTGTTTACAAACCGGCAGTCAATCTTTGGCTGCCGGTTTTTTATTTTCAGGATGGGACAGGATACAAACGACTGATAATTGCACTAACTTGTTAGGCGATTTTGTTGTTTTAAAAGCTTCAAATTTTAAAAGATTGTAGAAACATTTTTTAGCCATTTAATGAAAAGAAATACGCATAACCTATTTTTCTTTACAGCATTGCTATTGATGTTGGGTATTACTGCTTTTGGCAGTCCCATCCCCCGTAAAATGGTGTTGCTACATACTAGTTCAAACACAAATGCTAGGGTATTATTTGGGGTTAAAAAATTATCAAAAACTTTATTGGCTAATGGGTATAAGGTTGTTTTAAATTCATCAATACCAAAAACTAATATTTTTTTAGAATGCTTTATAGGAGAAAATACCGATGCCTTTATAAGAACTCAGTTAAAAAAACAAGCAAGCATTTCCATCAATCAAAAAAAAGAAGGCTTTATTATTGTTTCCAATCAAGTTAGTTTGGTAATTGCAGGATCAGATGCTTCGGGTGTTTTATATGGTTGTATGGAATTAGCAGATCGTATTCAACAACAAAAAAAATTTCCTTTAAATATTACTATAACTGATGCACCAGAAATGGTTTTGCGCGGCACTTGTATTGGTTTGCAAAAATCAACCTATTTGCCAGGTCGTGATGTGTATGAGTATCCATTAACACCATCAACTTTTCCTTGGTTTTACAACAAGCAGTTATGGATTAAAGTGCTTGATTCGATGGTAGAAAATCGTTTCAATTCTTTGTATTTATGGAACGGACATCCTTTTGCATCATTGGTTCGATTGAAAGAATATCCTTATGCAGTTGAAGTAGATAGCGCCACTTTTAAGAAGAATGAAAACATTTATCGATTTATAACGGAAGAGGCCGATAAGCGTGGTATTTGGGTGATTCAAATGTTTTATAATATTTTGGTATCGGCACCTTTTGCAGAGTACCACCATATTAAAACGCAAGATAGAAATCGACCAATCATTCCACTCATTGCAGATTATACTAGAAAATCCATTGCTGCTTTTGTAGAAAAATATCCCAATGTAGGATTGATGGTAGCACTTGGCGAAGCGATGGAAGGCATAGGCAATGATGATATTGAATGGTTTACCAAAACTATTATTCCAGGTGTGAAAGATGGATTAAAAGCATTAGGTAAAAAAACAGAACCACCAATTGTTTTGCGAGCACATGATACCGATGCGCCTGCAGTGATTAAAGCGTCTAAATCTTTGTATAGTAATTTATATACCGAAGCAAAATTTAATGGCGAAGCATTAACTACCTATGAGCCAAGAGGTGCTTGGGCAGATTTGCATAGAACATTGAGTAGGTTAGGATCGGTTCAAATAGAGAACGTACATATCTTGGCAAACCTCGAGCCATTTAGGTATGCTGCTGCAGATTTTATTCAAAAATCGGTATTGTCTATGCACAATATTTATGAAGCAAATGGGTTGCATTTATATCCCCAAGCATCTTACTGGGATTGGCCATATAGCGCAGACAAAACAAGCCCTAGGTTATTGCAAATTGAACGCGATTGGCTTTGGTACAAACAGTGGAGTCGATATGCATGGAACGCACACAGAGATAGTACAAAAGAATTTAATTATTGGGGTGGATTATTGAGCAATAAATTTGGATGCGGATTAGCGCAAGGAAAAAATATTCAAGAAGCCTATAACCAAGCGGGAGAAATTGCGCCTAAATTATTAAGGCGTTTTGGTATAACGGATGGCAATCGACAAACACTTACGCTTGGCATGTTAATGACACAGTTAATTAATCCGTATCGATTTGGCTTATTTGATTTGATGTATAACTGCGAAAGTCCTGAAGGCGAAAAGTTAATTGAATATGCAGAAAAAGAATGGAAGCACGAAACGCATATTGGTGAAACACCTATTCAAATTATGCAAGAAGTGGTGTTACATGCTTCAAAAGCAGTAGCCGCTATTGAAAAAGCAGCGCCATTTGTTACCACAGAAAAAACGGCATTTAATCAAACCAAAAATGATATTTATTGCTACCAAGCTTTGGCCAATCATTATGCACAAAAAGCAGCCGCAGCCTTATTGGTACTGCGTTTTAAATATTCTAATGATATCACTGATTTAGAAAAAGCAGTGCCGCTTTTAGAACAAAGCATGGTTAGTTATAAGCAGTTAGTTGAGTTAACCAAAGAGACGTATTTATATGCCAATAGTATGCAAACCAAACAACGTAAAATTCCAATGCGTGGGGTAGATGCTACTTTTATTACTTGGCAAGAAATGTTGGTGCCATTTAACCAAGAATTATTGCATTTTAAAACAGCAATTGATTCAATTAAATTAAATAAAAAAAATACGGGAATTGAATTGGCATTAAGTAATGCTTCGGTAGTATTGGCCGATAAAAAATTAGCGGATCCTTTACAATATAATACGCGTTTGTTTACCGACTCTAATTTTGTGGTTACAGAAATAGCCAAAGAATTACTGGGGCTTCGTGGTGTGCCTTTTGCTTTTTCGGAACAAAAAAATAACGGAACAACAATTGCTTTTAGTGCTACAATTCCTGTAAAAATAGTGGTTGGATTTTTCAATAAAAAAGACAATAATTTATTGAAGGCACCAGAATTAGAAACCGATGCTAGTGCCAATAATTATGGTCAGTCAGAAACAGTCATTGCCAATGCTATGTTAGTGAAAGGATTGGGCTCTTTGAATATTCATACCTATTCATTTGCTGCTGGTGCAAATAGTTTAAAACTACCTAAGGGGGTATGTTTGGTGCTAGGTTTTGTGCCTCAAAATCAAACCATAAAAAACTATGATGCAGGGTTTTCAGAAACAGGCTTAAAAAAAGAAATTGACTGGTTGTTTGAATAGTTTAGTAATATTTAAAATGCAATGAATGCGTGTAAATAAAATATTGGTTATTGTATTTTTTTTAATAGGGAATTCTATTATAGGATTCTCACAAAATTTACCGTTACAACTTTGGTACAATCAGCCAGCAAGTAAATGGACAGATGCCTTGCCTATTGGTAATGGTAGTTTAGGCGCCATGGTATTTGGTGGTGTTGCCAATGAACACATACAGTTTAACGAATCTACTTTATGGACAGGAGGTCCAAGAGTATACCAAAGAAATGGTGCTTCGCAATACCTTGATTCTATAAGGCAATTGTTGTTTCAAGAAAATCAACCTAAGGCAGAAGCCTTGGCTGAAAAACATTTTATGGGTTTAAAAGACAAATCAGATAGTCTTTACAGTATCCAAAAAAAACAATGGGAACAATCTTTAATTGTTGATATGCGTTTTGCTAAAGTAGATTATGACGATCATGCTTGGCCAACGATGGAACTGCCTACTGCTAATGGTTGGGAGCAAGCTGGCTTAGCCGCTATTGATGGATCTGTTTGGTTTAGAATTAATTTTAATTTGCCAAGTACTTGGGTTGGACAAAATTTAAAAATTGATTTAGGAAGAATTAGAGACCTTGACTATACCTATATCAATGGGCAATTAATAGGTTCGTCTGAAGGGATTACTAATAAAAGATCTTATACAATAAATGCAGCGATATTAATGCCAGGAAAAAATACCATTGCTATTCAAGTACTCAATTATTTCGACAAAGGAGGATTGATTGGCATTAAAGAAAATCGTCCGGTATTTGTTGTGTATCCTAGCAATCAACCTTCAACGAGTGGCTTACAATTAAGTACTACTTGGAAATATTTTATACAAAATACTAATCCGCCAAGTTATCCGCAGTACGAAGCGAGTTATCAGCCATTTGGAGATATTTATTTTCAAATGACATCAGATTCGGTTGTTTCAAATTACAAAAGAACCTTAGATATTTCGCGTGCAATATCAACAGTAAATTATACCAGTAATCAAATAAATTTCACCCGCACCTATTTTGCATCGAATCCACACAAGGCATTGGTGATGCAGTTTTCGGCAGATAAGTTACATGCTATTAATCTGCGTGCAAAGTTTGGATCAGCCCATCAAGGGTATATTGTTTCAAAAATAAATGACAAAACTATTTCGCTGCAAGTGAAAGTGAAAAATGGTGCATTAAAAGCAGTTGCTTTATTGTATGTAAATACTATTGGAGGTACTGTTTCGGTAATTGATAATCAATTAGCACTTAAAAATGTAACAGAAGCAAATTTTTATTTGGTTGCTGCTACTAATTTTAAAAACTACCACAATGTTAGTGCAAATCCAATGGCTTTAGCCACTAAGTATTTAGCGAATTTAAATCACACTAGTTATACGCAGATAAATAAAGCACATATTACTGACTATCAAAAACAGTTTTTCCCTTTTTCAATTCGTTTTGGAAATGATGCAAATGATTTACTGCCTACAGATGAGCGCATCAAACAATTTAGTGCAAAAGCTGATCCTAACTTTTTGGCTTTATACGTGCAATATGCGCGTTATTTATTAATAGCATGTTCGCCATCAAACGCCAATCAACCGGCTAATTTGCAAGGTATTTGGAACGATTTACTCACACCTCCTTGGGGTAGTAAGTTTACCACCAATATCAATACAGAAATGAATTATTGGTCTGCTGAGCAATTGCATTTATCGGCTTCCATCAATCCTTTATTTCGGGCAATAAAAGAATTAAGTATTGCCGGACAAAAAACGGCTAAAGCACATTATGCTGCAAACGGTTGGGTACTACACCACAATACAGATTTATGGAGGGGAACAGCGCCTATTAATGCTTCTAACCATGGCATTTGGGTATCTGGTGCGGCCTGGATGTGTTTGCCTATTTGGGAACATTTTTTATATACCCAAGACACTGCGTTTTTAAAAAATAATTTTCCGATCATGAAATCGGCGGCACTATTTTTTACGCAATTTTTAGTGAAGGATAAAAAAACAGGATGGTTAATTAGTACGCCTTCTAATTCTCCTGAAAACGGTGGACTTGTTGCAGGCCCTACAATGGATCATCAAATTATTAGAGAATTATTTAAGAACACAGTTGCTGCCAGCAATATTTTAGGAATTGATAAACAGTTTGCAAATCAATTAGCAAACCTATCGCAACAAATTGCACCCAATCAAATAGGGCAATACCAACAGTTGCAAGAATGGTTGCAAGACAAAGATGATACTGCAAACAAACACCGACACGTGTCGCATTTATGGGGGGTGTATCCTGGAACAGATATTAGTTTTAAAACGCCTTCAATGATGCAAGCAGCAAAACAATCCTTACTATATAGAGGCGATGAAGGTACCGGTTGGAGCTTGGCTTGGAAAGTAAATTTATGGGCAAGATTTAAAGAAGGAGACCATGCAATGTCATTGGCCGAAAAATTATTGAGCCCTGCAGAAGATATCAATGGCATTTCAGAAAAAGGGGGCGTTTATAAAAATATGTTTGACGCACATCCGCCATTTCAAATTGACGGGAATTTTGGTGGTGCAGCCGGTATCACAGAAATGTTGGCTCAAAGCCATATGGGCTATATTGATCTATTGCCAGCATTGCCCAATGTTTTGCCAGATGGCTTATTGAAAGGTTTGTGTGCAAGAGGGGGATTTGAATTGGAATTGGAATGGAAAAATCATCAATTGGTGCAAGTGAAAATATTGTCAACGGCTGCAAATCATTGTTACTTGAAATATGGCAATAAACAAATTGATTTTAAAACACAAAAAGGTAAATCTTATCAGCTAAATGCTAATTTGCAAATGCAATGATGTTTTTAGGTTTGATAAATAAGGTAACTAACCATCATTTATTCTTTAACGATTATACTTCTTTATGAAAAAATATTTAATAAGCTTGCTGTGCATGTTTTTTACAAGCTTAAGTTTTGCACAATCTTTATTGGTATCGCAACTTAGTTGTGGCTATCGCGAAAATCCCATTGGGATAGATCAGTTAACGCCTTATTTAGGTTGGCAATTAGTGTCGGCAGAAAAAAATATTTTGCAAGTTGCTTATAGAATTATTGTGGCCGATGATAGTTTGTTGTTGAAAAAAAATACTCCCAATATTTGGGATTCAAAAAAAGTAAATAGTTCTGCATCAATTCAAGTAAAATATTTAGGAACTGCTTTAAAATCGGCTACTAATTATTATTGGCAAGTTATAGTTTGGGATAATAAAGGCCATGTTGCAACAAGTAAAATCAATTATTGGAAAATGGGTTTGCTTACTTCTATGGATTGGCAAAATGCAAGATGGATTGCTTATGATAATTTGTCTGACTCCAATAAAATTATTCCTGCATTGCATGGTACTGGAAAAAAAGAATGGGGTAAGCGTCAAGACGTTTTGCCTTTATTTAGAAAATCTTTTTCCATCAACAAAAAAGTACAATCGGCCAGCATGTTTATTTCTGGTCTTGGGCATTTTGAAGCCTATATTAATGGAACAAAAATTGGCAATGATTTCTTAGATCCAGGTTGGACAAAATACGATAAACAAGCACTCTACTTAAGTTTTGATGTTACAGCAAATTTAAAGAGCCAGCAAAATGCCATAGGTATAATGTTGGGAAATGGCTTTTATTACGTGCCAAGTGAGCGTTATAGAAAACTTACTGGTGCTTTTGATTATCCAAAAATGATTTGCAGATTATTCATTCAATACACAGACGGCACTACAGAAAACATCGTTAGTAATACCAGTTGGAAAACCAGTCCATCACCCATTACTTTTAGTAGCATTTATGGTGGTGAAGACTATGATGCAAGACTTGAACAAGCACATTGGAATGAAGGCGCATTTATTGATAATAGCTGGAAGTCGGCTGTACTAACAGATGGCCCAATTTTAAATACTCAAAATGCCGAACCATTAAAAATAATGGAAAGCTTTAATCCAATTAGTAGCAAACAATTGTCGTCTACAAAATGGGTATTTGATATGTCGCAAAACATGTCTGGAATTCCTGCTATTAGCGTAAAAGGCAAGGCTGGTGATACTATTAAAATTAGTACAGCCGAATTATTAAATGCCGATGGAACGATTAATCAAAAAGGAGCTGGCGGACCTAATTTTTATCAATATATTTTAAAAGGAAATGGCGAAGAGTCTTGGCAACCTAGGTTTACCTATTATGGGTTTCGTTACATACAAATAGAAAATGCTGTTCCACTAAATGAATCCAATACAAATTCTGCTCCTATAATTTTAGAAGTGAAAGGATTACATACAAGAAACAGTGCAAAGTCAGTTGGTTCATTTAGTTGTTCGAATGAATTATTTAACCAAACAAATAAATTGATTGACTGGTCTATAAAAAGCAATATGGCAAGTGTGTTTACCGATTGTCCGCATCGCGAAAAATTAGGTTGGTTAGAAGAAACACATTTGGTAGGTAGTTCGGTAAAGTTTGAATATGATATTGCAACCCTTTGTGCTAAAGCCATTACAGATATGCAAGTGTCTCAAACACCAACTGGACTAATACCAGAAATTGCACCAGAATTTGTTGAATTCACAGATAAATTTCGCGACTCTCCAGAATGGGGTAGCGCTGCTGTTTTATTGCCTTGGTATATTTATCAATGGTATGGCAACCAACAAGTGCTAGCAGATAGCTATAATATGATGCAGCGTTATTTAGACTATTTAGCCACAAAAGAAACGGCTAATGGCATTCTAATACAAGGTTTAGGTGATTGGTATGATTTGGGTCCTAAATCGCCAGGTGAGTCTCAATTAACGCCAGCAGGATTAACTGCTACGGCTATATATTATTATGATATTACTGTTGTAGAAAAAATTGCCAAGTTATTTAATAAAGAAACTGATGTAATTAAATACCATCAATTAGCAGAGAAAGTTAAAGCGGCATTTAATAAACAGTTTTTTAATCCAATTACCAAGCAATATGGTTCGGGCAGCCAAACGTCTAATGCAATGGCATTGTATATGAAATTAGTAGATACTAGTAATGAATTGGCTGTGGTAGAAAATTTAGTAAAGGATATTCAAAATAGAAATTATGCATTAACAGCTGGCGATATTGGCTATCGATATGTTTTAAAAGTATTAAATGAAGCGGGTAGAAGTGATGTGATTTTTAAAATGAATAATCGCAATGATGTTCCGGGGTATGGTTTTCAATTGGCGCATGGTGCTACTGCATTAACAGAGTCTTGGGCGGCATTACCCAATGTGTCTAATAACCATTTTATGCTAGGCCATATTATGGAATGGTTTTACGAAGGCATAGCAGGAATTAGCCAGGCTAGTGATGGTGTAGGTTTTAATAAAATAATTATTCGGCCGCAAGTAGTTGGGGATATCAAATTTGCAAAAGCAAGTTATCAATCAATTAATGGATTAATTATTAGTGATTGGAAAAAAACAGATACAGATTTCCTGTTAAATGTTACAGTGCCTGCAAATACAAATTGCACAGTGTATTTGCCTATTGGATCCAATTCAATTATTGAAGAAGCTGGTAAAACTATTAATGGATATACAATAGCATCAAATATGGCTATTGTAAGTATTGGGTCTGGCAACTATCATTTTAAAGTAAAAAATTAGTATGCTTTTAAAAAAATCAATTATTCGTTTGGGGCTATTTTTTTTGTTGTGTAATTGTTTGGCCATTTTTTCAACTGCACAAACACTTACTAATGCCGAAATGGAAAAAGTATACCAAGAAGTTAAAACGCCTTTCAAATATGGCTTGGTACTAGTGCCTGAAAATGATTCCAAAAAATTAGATTGTCCTTCTGTATATAGAAAAGGAAATAGTTGGTACATGCAGTATATAGTTTTTGATGGTAGAGGGTATGAAACTTGGTTGTCTAAAAGTGCCGATTTATTACACTGGCAAACACTAGGAAAAACATTGTCATTTACTGCAGATACTTGTGCTTGGGATGCCAATCAAAAAGCAGGATATATTGCTTTGCAAAACGAAACCTGGGGTGGAAATTATCAGTTGCAAAAGTTTAATCAGCAATATTGGATGAGTTATTTAGGCGGTAAAGTAACAGGGTATGAATCTGGATTATTGTCTATTGGAATTTCATCAACCAAAAAAGATCCTAGCATTGCGCACGAGTGGCAAACCTTAAACAAGCCTGTACTAACTTCTAAAGATGCCGATGTTCGTTGGTGGGAAAATAATAAAGAGTATAAAAGTTCTATTATTTGGGATAAACAAAAAACAACTGGTTATCCTTTTGTAATGTATTATAACGCCAATGGAGATACTAGCAATAATACCAATAAAAAAACCAGGTGGTTCGAGCGAATTGGAATGGCAGTTAGTAATGATATGCTACATTGGAAAAGGTTTGAACAAGAGCCCGTAATGCACCATAGAGTTGGTATTACAGGAGATGCTGTAGTTCAAAAAATGGGCAATATTTGGGTGATGTTTTATTACGGTGCATTTTGGGAAAACAGAAAAGATGCTTTCAATCGATTTGCATGTTCAACTGATTTAGTGCATTGGACAGATTGGAACGGAGATGATCTTATTAAGTCTTCGGAACCCTACGATGAAAAATATGCGCACAAATCTTTTGTAGTAAAATGGAAAGGAATAGTATACCATTTTTATTGTGCAGTAAATAACAAAGACCAGCGTGGTATTGCAGTAGCCACCTCTCTAGATAAAGGGAAGAGTAGCACAAACTTTTTTAAAAAATAATTACTATGCAGTCAAACTTAAAAATTGGGTTATTTGGAATTGGGCTTGATGCCTATTGGCCGCAGTTTGATGGGCTAAAAGACCAACTTGAATCTTATTTGCAAATAGTTGAATTAAAACTAGCTTCAATACATCCGCAGATTATTAATCTTGGGTTAGTGGATAATATTGATAAAGCATTTGAGGCTGGTAGTAAGTTTAGAAAAGAAGAAGTGGATATCATTTTTTTATATGTTACTACTTATGCATTGTCATCTACAGTATTGCCTGTAGTGCAACGCGCCAAAGTTCCTGTGATTATTTTAAACTTAGCACCAACAGCAGCTATTGATTATGATGCGTTCAATAAAATGAATGATCGAACAAAAATGACTGGCGAATGGTTGGCATCTTGTTCAGCATGTCCAGTTCCAGAAATAGCCAATGTGTTTAAAAGAACTGGCATAAAGTTTCAAGAAGTTACTGGTATGCTAGAGAATGATTTACAATGCTGGTCTGAAATTTACCAATGGGTAGAAGCTGCTAAAGTAGCCCATACCATGGCGTATAATCGGATGGGATGTATGGGTCATTATTATAGTGGCATGTTAGATATTTATACAGACCTCACTTTGCAATATGCCTATTTTGGCGGACATATAGAACATATTGAAGTAGATGAGTTGGCTGCTATTAGAAAAGATGTTACAGCAATTCAAATTGCAGAAAAATTAAAATTAATTCACGCAAGTTTTGATGTGCAAGCAGATTGCACAGAAACTGAATTAGCTCGTGCCGCTCAAACAGCAGTAGCATTAGAAATATTAGTTGCCAAGTATCAGTTGGGTTCCATTGCTTACTATTATAAAGGAACTGGAAATGAAGAGAATGAAAATGCCATTAGTTCCATCATTTTAGGAAACTCTTTGCTAACTGCCAATCATGTTCCTGTGGCCGGAGAATATGAAATTAAAAATGCACAGGCCATGAAAATCATGGACAGCTTTGGTGCAGGCGGATCTTTTACAGAATATTATGCAGTAGATTATACCGACGATGTGGTGTTGATGGGGCACGATGGTCCGGGTCATATTGCCATTGCAGAAGGTAAAACTAAAGTTCGTCCATTAGGTGTGTTTCATGGAAAAGTAGGCAATGGCTTATCGGTTGAAATGCGCGTTAAACAAGGGCCTGTAACACTTTTGTCGGTAGTTGAAACCGCAGATGGTAAATTATTATTATTGGTTGCAGAAGGGGAGAGTGTGGCTGGACCTATTTTAGAAATTGGAAATACCAATAGCCGGTATCGGTTTTCTATAGGTGCTAGAAAGTTTATCAATTCTTGGAATAGTTATGGTCCTGCACACCACTGTGCTGTTGGGATTGGTCATATAGCTTCTAAGATTGAAAAATTAGGGGCATTGTTAAATATGCAAGTATGTAAGGTTTGCTAAATTGATTAATTAATATTTATTTTTTCGCCATTTTTTTTGATACCATTAATTATGAAAAAGGGGTTTGTATTTTTATTATTAGTGAGCGTGTTTCAGTTAAACGCTCAACGCGCTATTGAAAACTTTAATAATGGTTGGCAATTTTATTTAGGTACTGACACAACAGCAACTGCCGTAAATCAAAAACTAAATTGGCAATCAATAAATCTTCCACATGACTGGAGTATTGAAATGCCCTTTAGCGAAAAAGCGCCAGCCACTAATCAGGGTGGATCATTGCCTGGAGGAATTGGTTGGTATAAAAAAACATTTAGTATTGCTAGTAAACAAAATCAAAAATTAATTTACTTGCAATTAGATGGGGTTTACAGAAATAGTGAAGTATGGATAAACGGGCACTATCTTGGTAAAAGACCCAATGGATATATTTCTTTTGAATATCAGTTGAACGACTACTTGAAATTTGGAAAGGAACAAAATATTATTATTGTAAAAGTTGATAATGCACAGCAGCCTAATTCTAGATGGTATTCAGGTTCTGGCATTTATAGAAATACTTGGTTGGTGTCAACAGATCGTATATCCATTAAGCATTGGGGCAGTTTTGTAACAACCCCAACCGTTACAAAAAAAACAGCCACTGTATTATTACATACAAGTTTATTGAACCAGGCTGGAAAAGAAAATGCAGTTAAAATAGTTAGTGTTATTTCTAATGAAAATGGTGTAGTAGTTGCAACTAATAGTCAATCAGTTTTAATAAAAAATAGTGATACAGCAATTGAACAAAAATTATCTATTCCATTTCCAAAATTATGGTCGATCGAGCAACCTAATTTGTACAAGCTTACTATTACTATTTTTAAAGGTCAACAAGTAATAGATAATTACAGTACAAGTTTGGGAATTAGAACATTTTATTTTGATGCAGCACAAGGATTTTTTTTGAATGGGTTGCCAATGAAAATAAAAGGCGTTTGCATGCACCAAGATTTGGGTGCACTTGGTGTAGCAATTAATACTAGCGCTATTGCTAGACAGTTAACAATTTTAAAAGAGATGGGTTGTAACGCTATAAGAACAGCGCATAATCCGCCGTCTACAGAATTCTTAAATCTTTGTGATCAAATGGGTTTTTTGGTGATGGATGAAGCATTTGATATGTGGGCGAAAAAGAAAAATAAATTTGATTATTCAGCCGATTTTAATAAATGGCATCGCCAAGATTTAGAAGATCAAATTTTGCGTGATAGAAATCATCCGTCTGTTTTTATTTGGAGTATTGGCAATGAAATTAGGGAGCAATTTGATTCGTCGGGAATAGCGCTTACAAAAGAGTTAGTAGCAATTGTAAAATCAATTGATCCAACAAGGCCAATTACAGCAGGATTGAGTGAATCGAATCCTGATAAAAACTTTATGTACAAATCTGGCGCATTAGATTTAGTAGGATTAAATTACCACACAGAAGTGTACAAAGACTTTCGTTCAATTTATCCTAATCAGAAATTCATTGCGGCTGAAACCATGTCGGCCCTAGCTAGTAGGGGGCATTATGATATGCCTTCTGATTCTATCATGTATTGGCCACAAAAATCACCTATGAAATATGTGGAAGGTGGTAATAAAGATTTTACTGTTTCTGCTTATGACCAGGTTGCTGCTTATTGGGGTTCTACACATGAAGCAACATGGAAGATTATTAAAAAATATGCATTTTTATCAGGACTTTTTGTTTGGACAGGCTTTGATTATTTAGGAGAACCAACGCCTTATCCTTATCCTGCAAGGAGTTCTTATTTTGGAATAGTTGATTTGGCGGGCTTTCCCAAAGACGTTTATTATATGTATCAGAGCGAATGGACGAATAAACCAGTACTACACCTATTTCCACATTGGAATTGGAGTCTAGGCAAAATAGTGGATGTATGGGCTTACTTTAATCAAGCAGATGAAGTAGAATTATTTTTAAACGGAAAATCTTTAGGAATTAAAAAGAAAGCGCCAGACGATTTGCATGTAATGTGGCGTGTAAAGTATGAGCCAGGAACCCTAAGAGCGATATCCAGAAAAAATGGCAAAATAGTTTTAGAAAGCCAAGTAGTTACAGCAGGTGTTCCGGCCAGAATAGAATTGGTATCAGATAAAAAAATAGTCCATCCCAATACCAATGAACTTTGTTTTGTAACGGTTAAAATTTTAGATAAAAATGGGAATATTGTTCCTGATGCATCAAATTCAATACATTTTTCAGTAAATAATAATACAGAAATTAAAGGAGTGGATAATGGCAATCAAACATCGCTTCAGCCATTTAAATCTAATGATTGTATGGCATACAATGGACTGTGTCTTGTTATTTTAAAGGCTAAAAATTTGCAAAAAAATCTTGAACTAACTGCCGAATCAGTCGGATTAAAACCAAGTGCTATTTCAATTAAACTTCAGTAATTGCTTAGGGTATTCAAATTTTAGTTAAATAGTAAGATATTCCATCATTTTAGTGAAACTTTACATTGTTTCACGCGTGATATGCCTATACATTTACTTTTAGAATTTCTCTTTTTTTTAACAAAATTAAAGGGTAGAGAAAATTTAAAATTCGATTTGCTAATTTATTTACAAGAGTAGGCTGTATGAAATTATTTTTATTAATATGTGTAGGCGCTTTACTGTCAACTCCTTTGGCCGTGATTGCTCAAAATAAGCCTGATACAGATTCTGCTCAAAAAGCTTATCAAAAAGTTATAACCCAACGATCAAATAAAATTGTACTTGGTTTGAATATTGCAGATTCTATTGTGTTTTATAAGGTTCAAAACGCATTAGTTGGCCAGTACAGTCACTTAAGTGCTTTGCATGATTCATTAAATGGACTGGTTAAAACAATCAAAACAACAACTACTGCTAAAGAACAGATTGCAATTGCTATCCTCCAAATAGAAAATACAAGAACAGAAAAATTACAAGTATTGCACGAGCAATTTATTGCCAATATTTCTTCTGTATTATCTGCTAGTCAAATAGCTCAATTGAAAGATGGTATGACCTATAGCATTTTGCCTATTACGCTAAAAGCATACGAAGACATGTTACCCAATTTAACCGCAGAACAAAAAGCTCAAATTAATACCTACCTAACAGAAGCACGTGAATTTGCTATGGATGCAGAGTCATCTGAAAAAAAGCATGCTTGGTTTGGTAAGTACAAAGGCAAAATCAATAATTATTTGTCTGCTGCTGGAATAGATATGAAAAAAGCAGGACAAGAATGGGAAGAAAGAAGAAAAGCAAAAAAAACAACCTAGTTATCATTAATAAGTATACCACACAATTGTTTAAATAAAAGCCATATGAATTTAAAACATTTTTCTAAACTGTTGCTTCTCTGTCTGCTGATAGGAAGTTCTCTTTCACTCTATGCACAGGAAAAAACTGTTAGAGGAACGATTATCGACAAAAAAACGCAAGCGCCTTTACAAGGGGTTACCATTAAAGTAAAAAATGGTACACAAAACGCCATTACAGATGCTAAGGGTGTTTTCTCTATTAAAGTACCTTCTGCTGAATCTGTGATTTCTGTATCTTTTGTTGGATACGGAATTTATGAAACTAAAGTAGGTAGCAATACTTCTTTGTCCATCACCTTAACAGAACTAACCAACCAGTTAGATGATGTGGTAGTTGTAGGTTATGGTTCTAAAAAGAAATCCAATATTCTTGGAGCCATTGCCTCTATTAAAGCAGAAGAAATTGAAGATCTATCTGTTGCCAACTTAGGATCTGCATTGGTAAATAGGGTGCCTGGTTTAAGTGTAAACGTTGCTTCAGGTAAGCCTGGTGCTTCTACTACTTTAACTATTCGGAACCCAACATTATTTGCAGCTTCTGGAAGGTTAGGATTAACTACCGATCCTCTATATATTATTGATGGATTAACCATGGCTAAATCTGATTTTGATAATTTAGATGCTAGTTTGGTAGAATCTATTTCATTCCTCAAAGATGCTTCTGCAGCAGTGTATGGTGCAGCTGGTGCAAAAGGGGTAGTATTAGTAACTACTAAAAAAGGTAAACCAGGAAAAGCACAAATTAGTTATTCTGGATACTATGGTAATTCTGATGCAACTGAAGCGCCAAAAGTATTATCGGCATACGACCATGCAGTGATGTTAAACGATGGCTACATTGCAAACAACTCAGCTGATATTAATAAATTCTCAAAAGCAGATTTAGATTTATTAGCTACATCAGCACCAAAAACTTGGTATGATGAAATGTGGAAACCATCTGGTTTAACACGTCATACAATTAATGTAAGTGGTGGTACAGATAAAATTACTTTTTTTGCCGGTGGTAACTATTACAATGAAACCGGAAATTTTGGTGATATCTCTATTCAAAAATATGGTATCCGTTCTGGTATGAACGCCAAGATCACAGATAATATTAGTGCAAGTGTTAGTTTAAATACAGACTATTCTACCAATGATAGAAACACATTAAAAGGTAGTAGCACTGAAACAGAAGATTTAATGACAAGGGCAATTTTCTTAACACCAGGTTGGGTTCCATTAACTATTAATGGATTGCCAAATAACTGGGCGCAATCTCCAAACCCGCCAGGTGCTTGGAATCCATTAGCCTTGTTTAACTCTGGCGATTATGAAACTAATAACGCACAAGGATTGTCTTTAAATGCAACAATCGAATACCGTGTTCCATTTATTAAAGGATTAACTGCAAAAGTGCAATATGGTAAAGTGAATCGTTCTGGTACTAGTAAGCAATATTTTCCAACTTATTTGGCCTACAACTTTGTTAGATCAGGACAAAATTCTTTGTTGTTTACCAATACCCCAACAACAAGTCCTACTTCAAAAATTACCAATACCGATCGTTTACAAGAAGGTACGAATTTTAATAATAGTTATCAGTTAATTAGTTCTTTGAGTTATGCTAAAAAATTCAAGAAAAATGATTTAGATATCATTTTATTAACTGAGCAAACTGAGTCTGAAGGAAATAGTTATTTAAATTATAGAAATACACAACAGATTCCAGGTATCGATCAAATGTTTGCATTTGATGCAGCTACTACCACTGTTCAGTTGAATGGTGCGTCTGAATCAGGTAAAAGATCTTATTTGGGTCGTTTAAGTTATAGTTACGACAACAAATATTTATTAGATGTTGTAACGCGTATAGATGGATCTGCCAATTTCCCTCCTGAAAAAAGATGGGGTGTATTTCCTTCTGTAGGATTAGGTTGGAAAGTAAGTGAAGAGAAATTTTTCCGTGAAAACTTAGGCTTTATTAATTTCCTTAAGTTAAGAGGAAATATTGGTTTAGTAGGAGAAGATCGTGTACAAGGCTACCAATATTTGGCAAGATTTACACAAACAACTGGTATGTTATTTGGAACAAGTGTATCCAATGGATTAGATCCAAACATTTATCCAAACCCCGATATTACTTGGGAAAAATCAAGAACACAAAACTATGGTGTTGATGCTGCTTTCTTAAATAATAAATTGACTTTTTCAATGGATATTTGGAACAGACACACTTATGATGGTTTTGATGACTTAGTTGCTGTAAGCTTACCTTATACTGTTGGTATTGCTGCTGGTTTAAAAAACTACGGTATTCAAAATAGTTGGGGTACTGAGTTTTCTGTAGGCTATAATGCTGCTATTAATAAAGACTGGAAATTTAATGTGCAAGTGAATTTTGGAACTTCAGATAACCAAGTAATTCAATCTTACTATAGCCCAAGTAAATTGGGTGGTATTACTGAATATTCCGATGTGATGATAGGAAAAAGCACTAGCAAATATAGTAGTAGTAACTATGGATATATTGCAAAAGACATTTTACGCACACAAGCTGATGTAGATGCGATTCTTGCAAAAAATCCTAACTATAAAATTTCTGGGGCTAAACCTCAGGTTGGTTTCTTAGATTATGTAGATGTTAACAATGATGGTGTAATTGATGGTAACGATATCGTTACTATGTTCGATAACATTGCATCAAGAATTGGATTTGGTATTACATTTGGGGTTGCTTATAAAGCGTTTAAATTAAATGCCAATATCAATTTATCTGTTGGAGGTAAAAAGTTTGTAGATACTGAAGCAAGAAAAGTACCTACCACCAATCAGTCTGCACCAGATTTCTGGAAAGACCATTGGACTCCAGAAAATCCTAATGCAAAATATCCTAGGGCTGATGCGCCTTTGGCTAAAGAGAACTCTACATTCTGGGCTGTTAATGGTACCAATAGTCGTGTGAATAATATGACATTGTCTTACACTATGCCACAAAGAATTTCTTCTCAATTAGGGATACCTAGTTTAAGAGCGTTTGTTTCAGGAACGAATCTTTGGAGTATTATTAATCCTTATGATTACAAAGATGTTTCAACAAGCAGTTTTGCTAACTACCCAACTTTAAGAACAATTTCTTTTGGTTTAAACATGACATTATAATTTCAGCACCAACAAAATAAAGGAAATGAAAAAAAATAAATTAAACCTATTATATAAATACTCACTTGTATTAATAGTGATTGTTTCAATGATAGCTTGTAAGAAAAATATCTTTGATAAAAAAGATTTGCAAGGAGTAGATCCAGATATCTGGAATCTAGAATCTGCTACCAATCTATATATCAACAAAACATACGATTTGGTAATGCCTAACTGGCCAGTACCAGGTGCTATTCATAACACAAGTGACGAGAGCAATAGTGCATTGACTACCTTGTTGTATGGTACTTTAATTGACAATAGTGTTACTGATATTGCATCAAATAATACTTCTTCTTCTAATAACCAATACTTTACTATCCGACGCATTAATTTAGCCATCTCTGGTATAGAAGATGGGTCTTTGCCAAGAGATGTAAAATCAAAGTTGAAAGGCCAGCTTTATTTCTTTAGAGCATTCATGTATTTTAACTTGGTTAAATTATATGGGGGTGTTCCATTGGTATTAAAATCACAAGACATTAATGAAGACCAATTAAATGTTGGACGTAGTAAAACAAGTGTTTGTATTGATCAAATTTGTAACGACTTAGATTCTTGTTATGGCTTACCAAATAGTTGGCCATTAAGTTCTGAGGGTGGTAAAATTACCAAATTGGCTGCTTTGTCTTTAAAAGGAAAAGTATTGATGTACTGGGCAAGTCCTCAGTTTAATCCAACTGCACCAAGTGCAGCAAAATGGACAAGAGCGTATACTGCATGTAAAGTTGCCTATGATTCTTGTATTGCAAATGGTGTTGATTTAATACC
The DNA here is from genome assembly GCA_903831935.1 of uncultured Bacteroidota bacterium. Lineage (GTDB taxonomy): Bacteria > Bacteroidota > Bacteroidia > Chitinophagales > Chitinophagaceae > Sediminibacterium. The sequence continues at coordinate 24,437 of CAIKZP010000140.1, forward strand.
TGTTTTTTCAAATATTTTTATTGACGAAACTGCTACCAATAAAGAGCGTATTTTATGGCGCACTTACGATAATATTACTGTAAATCCAGGTAGAGGTACTAATACCGAAAACATTACAAGACCTGTTTCTGAAACCACTTCATCTGCAGGTAGTGGAAGTAACCAGCCTACTTGGAATTTAGTACAAGCTTTTGTAATGAAAAATGGCTTGCCAATTTCTGATCCTACTTCTGGTTATAATCCAGTTTTGTTCTGGGCTAATCGTGATCCACGTTTTGATGCAACAATTGCATACAATGGTGCTGTTTGGCCTTTAAGTGGTAAAACAGGTCGTAAACAATGGAACTATGTAGGTGTTGGTGAAGACAATGCCAACCAATCTAAAACAGGTTTCTATTGCAAAAAAATATGTAACCCAAGTATTCCAGCAACGGCTGCTTTATACAATAGTAATAGTGGTGGTGGAAGTGGAATGGATTGGATAGAAATGCGTTTTGCTGAAGTATTATTGAATTTAGCTGAGTGTGCAAATGCAGTAGGTAATTTGGCTGAATCACAAACATTGGTTGCTAAATTGCGTACTAGAGCGGGTATCGATAAAGGAACAAATAACTATGGTTTAAGCGTGGTTACGGTTCCTGCTAAAATGGATACTTTAATTTGGAACGAACGCCAAGTTGAGTTTGCAATGGAAGGAAAACGTTACGATGATTTACGTCGTACAAGAACTTTCCATTTGTTAACTGGAAAAACAAGAGATGGTTATAAATGGACTGCAAAAGCGCCATTTACCAATGCAATATTAGAAGCGTTAACACTTGGATACAAACCAAGAGATACCATCAATATTAATAACCAAGCTTCTTATACTGCAGCATTTACAACTGCAACATTCCCATTGGATACAACCAGTCCGATTAATTTTCCAACAACGTATTATTTTTATGCACTACCTACTGGATTTTTAACCTCTAGTATTGCTATTGAGCAAACTATTGGATGGCCAGGTGGAACATTTGATCCATTACAGTAATCAGAAATAATTAATGTTGAAAGTTAACCAACTAAAAAAAAGACAATGAAAAAAAATAATTTAATACTTTTTTGTTTGATGCTGATTATGGCAACTGGCGCTATTAGCTGCCTTAAGAAAATCGACATTTTTCAGTCAAACAATATCTCTATTACACTAACCAATGTAGGAAGTAATTATGTTACTTCTGATGTTACTGTAAATCCTAAAGACGTGATTGCATTTTCTTATGCAGTTGCTTCTGCCAAGGATATGAAATATGTTTCTATTCAAAAAAACGGCGTAGAAATTATAAAGGATACCTTAAACAATTCAAATAAAAATTCTTTCACAACATTAAAGAGTTTTGCTGCAGATAGTGCTACAGGTGTTTATACCTATCGTATTTTGGTAAAAGATGCGGCTGGTATTTATATGGGAGATAAAACTGTTGCAGTTACCGTAAATCCAGATTTCAATTTCTATTCGGTAAGAACTTTATTTGTGCCAGATTCATCTGCAAAAACAAATCGTTGTTTCTTTTCAACTAGTACTGGAAATACCTATAGTTATTCAAATGGCGCAGCGAATGCTGGTAGTATTGATTTTGGATATTTTTACGATACCACTACCGCCTTATTGCCAAAGCACACAATTTTTTCTTTAGAGGCAAATACATTTAGTCCGTATGATTTAACCACATGGACAAAAAATGCTACCATCTTCAAAAAAATTACTACTCCTACATTTGTTAACTTAAATTCGAAAGGAATTTTACGTGCCACTGGTATTGCTAACTTAGCAACTGGTGCAACCAATAAAATAACATCCAACGGTATTGCTGCTGGTAATTTAACTGGTGTTGTATTGATTTTTAAAACTGCAGCTGGCAAATATGGCGCAATGAATATTGTGTATACCAATCAGAATGCAGCCACAAAAGATACTTATATAACAGTGGATGTGAAGATTGAAAAATAGGGTAGTATAAAAGGGTTTATTTTTCTTAATTAATATTTACCAAATCCATGCGCAAGGCAGTTGTTTATTTTATTGTAGTAAGTTTTTTAGTGTTAGGGGTTCAGCCTTTGCGTGCACAGTATCCTGCTATTCCTGCAGATGTGCAACGTTGGAGTGATTCATTGTTAAAAGCAGCCAATAGACATTCTGATTCTGCTTGGAACATTGCTTATCCTATTATTAAAGAAGAAGCAAAACACGGAAAGCCTTTTATTCCTTGGGCATCTAGGCCTTATGATTTGCCACAAGCAAGTGTACCAGCATTTCCTGGTGCAGAGGGCGGTGGAAAATATAGTTTTGGTGGAAGGGGTGGTCGTGTACTTGTTGTAACCAATTTAAATAATGATGGTCCTGGCAGTTTGCGTTGGGCTTGCGAGCAAGGTGGTGCAAGGATTGTGGTATTTAATGTAGCAGGAATTATTCGATTGAATTCACCTTTAATTGTACGTGCGCCTTATATTACTATTCAAGGTCAGTCAGCACCAGGAGATGGTATTTGTATTGCAGGAGAAACAGTTTGGATTAATACCCATGATGTAATTATTCGCTACATGCGTTTTCGTAGAGGAGAAACCAATGTAGGTAGAAGAGACGATGCTATTGGCGGAAATCCAGTGGGAAATATTATAATTGACCATGTTTCTGCTAGTTGGGGTTTAGATGAAAATATGAGTATGTACAGGCACATGTATAACGATAGCACACCCATGAAAAATGGTGAATTGAAATTAGGTACTGTAAATATTACAATTCAAAACTCCATTTTTTCGGAGTGCTTAGACACTTGGAATCATGCATTTGGCAGTACACTTGGCGGTGAGAATTGTGCATTTATTCGCAATCTTTGGGCCGATAATGCCGGACGTAATCCTTCTATTGGTTGGAATGGTATTTTTAATATGGTAAACAATGTGGTATTTAACTGGGTACATCGCTCAACTGATGGTGGTGACTACACAGCTATGTACAATATAATTAACAACTATTATAAGCCAGGTCCGTCAACCCCAGGTCAAGACAAACCTATCTCACATAGAATTTTAAAACCAGAATCTGGCAGAAGCAAACTTGGTTATGCCGTGTATGGTAGGGCTTATGTGAATGGTAATATTGTAGAAGGAAACGACGCAGTAACCAAAGACAACTGGAATGGAGGTGTACAAGTAGAAGAATTGCCAGATGCAGGAAAGTACAAAGACGCCATGAAGTGGCATACGCCTTTGCCTATGCCTGAAATGAGCATTATTCCTGCAGCTGCTGCCAAAGCTTTTGTTTTGAGTAATGCTGGTGCTAGTTTGCCTAAAAGAGATGCTGTAGATATTAGAATTTTAAAGCAAGCAACAACTGGTAAAATTGAATACTCCGAAAATGTAAAATTGCCGGAAACCCAATTTAAACACCGTCGTATGCCTATTGACTCTTATAAACAAGGGATTATTACAGATCCAATTCAAGTGGGCGGGTATCCCGAATACAAAGGAGTTGCATATAAAGACGCTGATAATGATGGCATTCCAGACGCTTGGGAATTAGCACATGGTTTAAACCCTAATGATGCTAAAGATGCTGCCATAATTACAAAATCTGGTTACAGTAATATTGAAGTATATTTAAATAGTATTGTTGATATTAAAACAGTGAGGCCCGAAACAGTAAAAAACTAATTTAAATTTATTAATATTAATGGCTTTTGTAAACTTCTTAAAATTTGCAAAAGCCATTTTTTATTAACAACCAATCAAACTCGTTAGCTTTGAAATGCTATTTTTCATATCCGTTTCGTAGTATTATTTCCAGCAAATTATTCTTTGCACTAATGCTGTGCTTTTGTGTAGTAAATGTTATTGCTCAAGGCAAGCCAATCAAACCTGTTCCGCCGTTGGTTATTGAAAAAGGAGGACGCATTGCTTATACAAAAGATTCACTAGGGAATCGTATTCCAGATTTTTCATATTGTGGCTATAAGTCTTCTGAGCTACCAATTCCAATGGTGAATATTAAAATTACAGTGCCACAAAAATCAGGCGATGCCACAGCTAGAATACAAGCTGCTATTGATTATTTAGCAAGCTTGCCATTAAACAAAGATGGTTTTAGAGGTGCCGTATTATTAGAAAAAGGCAAGTACGAAATTCAAGGTCAAATTCAAATTAATGCAGCTGGAATTGTTTTACGAGGAAGTGGTGCTGGTGTTGGTGGAACTGAATTAATTGGTGTAGGAACTACTAGGGCAGACTTTATAAAAATTGGTGGCACAGGAAATAAATTAGTATCAGCCGAAACAAAAATTACTGATGGGTATGTTCCTGTAAATGCTACGGCATTTACTATTAGCAATGACTTGCCAGTAAAATTAGGAGATAAAATAATTATTCATCGTCCTTCAACCAAAGAATGGATTGAAACAATTGGCACAGAAATATTTGGAGGTGGTATTAGTACTTTAGGTTGGAAGCCAGGAGAAAGAGACTTATTTTTCGATCGAACTATTACTGCCATCAATGGAAATATTATTACCATTGACGCACCTTTAACAACTGCTATTGATGCCAAGTATGGCGGTGGCTATATTGCTACCTATCAATGGAAAGGAAGAATTGAAAATGTAGGGGTTGAAAATTTGCATTGTATTTCTAGTTTTGATGCCAATAATTTAAAAGACGAAGCGCATCGTTGGGATGCTATTAATATCGAGAACACAACAGATGCTTGGGTGCGTCAAATTCGCTTCGACCATTTTGCGGGATCTGCAGTTAATCTGTTAGCTTCAACCAATAAAATAACAGTTGAAGATTGCGCTTCTTATAGTCCTGTTTCTGAAATTGGCGGACAAAGACGCTATACTTTTTTAACCAACGGACAGCAAACATTATTTCAACGTTGTTTTGCTGAAAATGGTTACCACGATTTTGCAACAGGTTATTGTGCACCTGGTCCGAATGCATTTGTACAATGCGAATCTTATCAGCCCCATAATTTTAGTGGTGCTATTGATAGTTGGTCTTCAGGTATATTATTTGATATTGTAAATATTGATGGCAATGCATTGCGCTTTGGTAACCGTGGTCAAGACGGACAAGGTGCTGGGTGGGCTGCCGCCAATAGTTTGTTTTGGAATTGTTCTGCTGCAAGAATTGATTGTTACAAACCACCAACTGCGCAAAACTGGTCTTTCGGATCTTGGGCCCAATTTGCAGGTGATGGTTATTGGACAGCCTCCAATGATGCGCTCAATCCACGTAGTTTGTTTTATGCACAATTAAAAGAGCGAATAAAAAAAGATGTAGAGAATCAATCACAAATATTATTTGTTCCAACAGAGGCTTCAAGTAGCCCTAGTGTTGCGGTTGCTGCAGCTTTAACAGCACAATCATTACAACCAAGAACACAATTATTTGAATGGATTGCCGCTGCTGGTTTACGCAATCCAATTACTATCAATTCAAAAAATATAATTAGCATCGATGCAATTGGTATTAAAAAAAATATCTCTCCTGCACTAGCACCTGCAATGGTAATTAGTAAGGGTTGGATTGTAAGAGGGAATACTATTTTAACTGGTATAAGAAAAGAAGTGCCTTGGTGGAATGGTGGTATTCAAGGAAAAGATTTAATTACTGCGCAGCCTGCTATTACACGTTTTGTGCCAGGTAGAATAGGGCAAGGTCTAACAGATGATTTAAATGAGTTGACCAATAATATGTTGGCAAAGCATATTGTAGGAATGGAGCAACACTATGCACTTTGGTACGATAGAAGAAGAGATGATCATGAACGTATCAGACGAATGGATGGAGAAGTATGGGCCCCTTTTTACGAATTGCCTTTTGCAAGAACTGGTAAAGAATTAGGATGGGATGGATTGAGTAAATACGATTTAACCAAATACAATACTTGGTACTGGAGTCGTTTAAAAGAGTTTGCAAATTTGGTAGATCAAAAAGGGCTTTTATTAGTACACCAAAATTATTTTCAACACAATATTATTGAAGCAGGTGCGCACTATGCCGATTTTCCATGGCGCTCTGCCAACAATATTAATCAAACAGGATTTCCAGAACCACCACCTTATGCCGGAGACAAACGGATTTTTATGGGTGAGCAGTTTTATGATATTAGCAATCCAATACGAAAAGAATTACATAAAAAATATATCCGCCAATGTTTAGAAAATTTCAAAGACAATAATGGAGTGATACAATTAATTGGAGAAGAATTTACAGGGCCATTACATTTTGTGAAATTTTGGTTAGACGTTATTAAAGACTGGGAAAAAGAATCCGGAAAAAAACAACTCATTGGGCTTAGTGTAACCAAAGATGTACAAGACAGCATTTTAGAAAATCCAAACTATGCATCATTAGTAAATATCATTGATATACGATACTGGCATATTCAAGCAGATGGAACTATTTATGCGCCACAAGGTGGACAAAACTTAGCTCCACGCCAACACGCTAGATTATTAAAGCCAAAGAAAACATCTTTCGATCAAGTGTTTGAATCGGTAAAAACATATCGATTAAAATATCCTAATAAAGCTGTGATTTATTCTAGTGATAGTTTCGATCAGTTTGGTTGGGCAGTATTTATGGCCGGAGGTTCATTACCTGTTTTGCCATCATTGCCCAATGAGTTTTTAACTGCTGCCTCAAACATGAAGCCTATTACTATTGCTAATAATAAGTATGCACTATCTGATGGAACAAATTATATCATTTATCACCAAGGTTCAAATTTGCAGTTAAGTTTAGCAGATAAAAAAGCCAACTACTTATTACAATGGATTGATCCTAAATCTGGAAGAATAATTGGGCAAGAACAAAAATTAAATGCAACAGCATTTGAGAATTTGCAAAGATCAGCAACTGCTGAAGTAATTGCTTGGGTTACAAAATTGAAAGATTAATTGCATGCAAACAGGAAATAAAATAAAACAGTTTATTGGCATTGTACTATTGTTAAGTCAGTTAACCATAAATGCACAGGTAAAGCCTTTGCCTGCATTAAAGGTTTCTGAGAATCATCGTTTTTTAGTTACAAAAAACAATCAACCATTTTTTTGGTTAGCAGATACGGGCTGGTTATTGTTTACAAAACTAACAAGGGCAGAAGTAATTACTTATTTAAATGATCGCCAACAAAAAGGGTTTAATGTAATTCAAGTGATGGGCTTACATGAATTTCCAAAAGCGGTAAATGTTTATGGAGATTCTGCGCT
>CAIKZP010000141.1 GCA_903831935.1 uncultured Bacteroidota bacterium
CCACCATATTCACCACCTAAGGCCAAACCTTGTACTAAGCGAAGTAGCAATACTAAAATGGGAGCTAAAAAACCAATACTATCATAATTGGGTACACAACCAATTAAAAAAGTTGAGCCGCCCATTAAAACCAACGTTAATAGAAACGTATATTTTCGCCCTACCATATCACCCAAGCGGCCAAAAACAATTGCACCAAAGGGACGAACAATAAAGCCAGCAGCAAAAGTTGCCAATGTAGATAGTAAGGCCGCAGTAGGATTTGTTTTAGGAAAAAATTGGTTAGCGATAACCACGGCAAGACTTCCAAAAATATAGAAATCGTACCATTCAATTAGTGTTCCCAGCGAAGAGGCACCTATTACTTTCCAGATACCTTTTGTTTCGTTGTTTTTATTCATTAGGCAAGTTTTGGTTTTGAAAAATCAAGATAGGAATTTATAATGAGTATGATGCAATGAACATCAATCAGTTATAATTTACTGTGTTCTTTTACTCGACATGAGGTTGGTAGTGTAGCAATTGGAGCACAATAGATATGATAAAAATTTATCATCAAATTCCAAAATAGAAAAATTTATGTGCGAGCATTTTTACTGCTTAATAGTAGCAAAATCAACTTTTTCGGTATATATAGTAGTATCATTCATTCCTTTAATAGAGCTATTAAGCATCGTGGCCGATGTGATTTTTGTGGGCGCAGAATAATCAAATTTTATCGACAAATAATAATCCTCTTTGTATAAAAAAAAGCCCGGACTACTAATCGTTTTACCAAATATCAAACGAGTACTTAAAATACTATCTGTTTTAGAAACAAAGGGAAGTTTGAAACGCTTATTATTTAATCCCACCTTAGATAAAATGCTAACAAATATAGAATCGTTTACATAATTAGAAACGGTAAAGCTGGCCGAATCATCCACCCCTTTGTAATTAACAGAATCTACAATACCCATTTCCCATTTCAGCGAACCCGTTTTATAAGTTCCAGCAACATCACTTAGGGTTATGGGCGGATTGGTAATGGGCACATATGCTTTTAGGCAAGACGCCAATAGCATTGTACCACACACCCAAAATAATAAATGCCTTTTAAACATAAATGAAGCCATTTTATTGCCGCTGCAATTTGTTAAACGAAACGTAAGTTAGTTTATTGGGTATACAATTCAGTTTTTCAAAATTTATTGTCGAATTTGAAGTCCCAATAAACAACGAAAACCAGAAAACTTTGTTTTAGTATCATGCAAACGCAGCTTTTCAATAATACAATGCAGCTATTACCCTATCAGGGAGATGCAAGTTACCACCCTCATTTTTTTAGCAACCACGAAAGTAATGAGCTGCTGCAATTACTTATTCAAGAAATACAATGGAAGCAAGAACCCATAACCATTTTTGGCAAACAAATTATGCAACCACGATTAACTGCTTGGTATGGTGATGAAACCAAACCTTATAGCTACTCTGGTATAACCATGCATCCACACTCCTTTACACCTGCGTTAATACATATAAAACAAAAACTTGATGCTTTTGCCAATTGCCAATTTACCAGTGCCCTTTTAAACCAATACCGAAATGGCAATGATAGTATGGGTTGGCATCGGGATAACGAAAAAGAACTGGGACCCGAACCTATTATTGCCTCCGTTAGTTTTGGCGCCACTAGAAAATTTCAATTTCGCAATTATCTCAACAAAAACGATAAGCTATCACTCCCTTTAACACACGGTAGTCTCTTATTAATGCGTGGCACCACCAATCATTTTTGGGAACACCAAATACCAAAAACAAAGCAACCTATCGATATCCGCATCAACCTCACTTTTCGAATTCTTAATTAATTTGCTGAAAAGCATATAGTTTGTTATCAGTTAATCACTAATCTATATAACTAAAGCGCCAAACAATTAACTCAAATTTATTAGCATCATTGGCAACTTAAAATATTGCAGATACTGCATTATCAAATTCGTCTGCTGATTTATTAATAACTAACAATATAATTATTATCGTCATACAAATGAGGTGTGAGTCAATCTGGGAATAGCTTTTCACTTTTTTACAGAGAATAATTATATATTAGAATTGGGGGTTTTGCAACCCAGTTTGTGTTAATCAGTTACACCTGCTCAACTCTGTCGAAATCAAATCTTTTCTTACTAATCCAAACATTATCAGGATATCTCATTTTGAGCTCTAGGACATTGAGTTTATTGAAATACCGATTTTTACTGTACATTTAGCAGCCACTAATAATATTTTTATTTTAATAATATGTATTTTTTAACTCCACTTAGTTGGGGTTTGTTTTAAATTATTATTTAAATAATTTAAAACAACTAGTAATAAAAATATAACTCCAAAAGATAAGCCATTTATTACAGTACTATTTAATAATATTCATGATTAATTATCTAAAAAGATTTGTAAAATATATTTTGAAGAAATGGCTTTTTAAGAGTTATGCTTTTATTACTAAAGAATATAATTCCGAAAATAGCTTTTTAACTATTGGATCACGAATGCCAAGTTCAAGATATAAGGCTGTTTATTTAGGTAAAGAAACCAAAGTAACTAATTCGTTAAAAATTAGTTCTAATATTCTAAATAAATTAGAAAGTTTTCATAATAAATATGGGTTGGTAAATATTATGGATACAAGTTTAGCAACTTTAAATCGAGACTTGTATGTTATGCAACCAGAATTTATTGTTCTGGAAATCCCCTTACCAGATACATACGAAGTATATATAAAGTCTATAACTAATGATGCAAGAAACAATCTAAAAAAAGTTCAAAAAGTTGGATTCACTTGTTCTATTTCAAATGATAAAACTTGGGTAAATACTTTTTATAAAGATTATTATGTTCAAACGATGGTTGATAGGCATTCAGAAGATGCGGCAGTTATACCTATGTGGGAAATGCTTTCCATTGCTAATAATCCTGGGGCAGAATTTGTGAAATTATTTCTAGATGGTATATGTGTAGCTGCAGCATTAACAATATTCGAAAATGATAAATATATCTGTCAAAAGATTGGTTATTTAAATGGTGATGTTAGTTTATTACAAAAAGGAATTGTTACAGCATTTTATGAGTTTAGAATTAAAAGAGCTTACGAATTAGGATGCAAAGCAATTGTTTTAGGAGGAACACCTCCATTTTTGGAAAACGGCGTTTTCAAATATAAAGCAAAATGGCAAGCAAGATTTTGCCCAGAATTATATTTTAATGAAAACTATCTTTTATTAAATCCATTTAATAATTTCTGTCATAATTTTCTCCAATCTAATTCATTAGTTGTTTTTGGTTTGAAAAACACACTAATCGTATTAAGTAGTAAAAAACCTAGCGAATCGGGTATATCAAGTAATACACTCGATGATATAAAAAGTTGGTATTTATTAAGTTCTGATTATATTGAAAATTATGCATCAGAAATGGAAGATTTGCCTGAACATTTACGCCATTGGTACGAAAAAATATATTAGTAACCATATTTTACATTCAGATCAAAATCCTGCATTAGTTAGCATTTTTTCTAATTCCTGTGCATCATAATTAACAACTTGATGTCTGCCTAAATTCATTTTGTCAAATTCATTTACAATGGGTAGCGGTACACAAGTAAAAGCAGCGTTATAACCATTCTCAGCTACAATATTATTGACTTCAGAATTAGTTCTACCATAAGGATAAGCAAATACAGTAAGCTCTTTTTGCAAATATTCTTCCAAATTAATCTTATTGTTTTTTATTTCATCTTCTTGAATACCTCTATCCATTTGTGAAAGTGAAACATGACTTTTAGTATGTCCTCCAATTTCTATGAATTTGTTATTTTTTAATTGCATCAACAAGTCCTTGTTCATAACATTATAAGAATGATATTGAGCTAGATCAACCTTACTCCAAGCAATAAGTTGTTTAATAATTTCATCCTGCTCTGAAGGTTGTAAACCAATTAAAAGGTTCCACATTTTTATATATGCTTCAGTTCTTTTGTTTAAAGTCTCCTTCCCCTTCCAAATCAGTGTTTCAATTTCAATACTTTCAAGATTAGTTTCCCCTTCAAAATTTAAAATAAGACTACTAGAGTTGGTGCTAATGCTTAAACTATTAGGTAGGACAAGCTGGGTTAAGAAAATAATTTCTAAAATATCCGACCAAAAGAATGAAGGGTTATCTGCTAATGATTTATTGGTAATGAAAAAAGTAGCTGGAAGTTGATAATTTTCTAAAAGGGGGGCCGCAATTATTGCATTATCCTCATAACCATCATCAAATGTTATGTAAACCTGATTCTTGGTAAGCTCTTTACTACCATTTAAATAATTCGATAAATCCTCAGTATTTATAACAGCACCTGAGTCACTTAAATATTTCAAATGTGATTCGAAGTTTTCCTTAGAAACAGATAAATCCCATGGATCAAATATTGGATTTGCAATTTTATGATACATCAAAACAAATATTTTAAATGCATTTCTATTAACTCCCTTTTTAGAATATTTAAATAGAAAGTTTGCTAGGATTATATTTTTTACCTTCTTTAAAGGGAATTTAATGAATGAATAGAAACGAAATCTTAAAACTAAAGCCAATGTTTGAAACCAAATTTTGGTGTACTTTTTAATGCCATTTTGCTTATCAACAAGTTGCTTCTTAGCTTTATTAGCATAAATTTCGATAGCCCTTTTTTTACTTAAATTATATAGATAGTTAATTCTTTTATCAGATAATTGATCTTCTACATTATTTTTTATAACCTTTAAAAGGGTATATAACATTAATGGAATGTTTGAACTCAAACTACTATTTCCTACACGCCTATAAGCAGCAATAAATTCAGTATGGTGAATTGCCTTGTAATTTTTTGTGATTCTTAAAAACAAATCATAATCTTCACAACATTTCAAAGTAACATCGTACTGATATTTTTCAATTATATTTTTTCGATAAAGAACTGTTCCATGCATCTCTATACAATTAGTAAGTATCAGCATGTGGAAGTGATTTCCAGTAAACGGATGTGAGATTTCGTTAATTTCTTTTTTATTAATATCTACATATTTGTATGATCCAGAAACAAATGCTACATCAGGATTATTCGTCAATACTTTAACATTGATGTTGATACCATCAGGATATAAAAAATCATCTGCGTCTAAAAATAAAATATACTCGCCAGATGCTTTTTTTAGGCCATTGTTTCTTGCAGCGGATATCCCTTGATTATGTTGATAAAGATAAATTGCAGTAGGATATTCCAACACTATTTGATTTGTATCGTCGGTACTTCCATCATCTACAATTAATATTTCTATGTTTTTATATGATTGGCTTAACGCACTTTCAATAGCATCTCGAATAAATCTGCCGTGGTTGTAGGTTGTAATAATAATGCTTACTAAGGCCTGATTTTCTTGTAGTTGAATATCTTTCATTTTAATAAAATTAATTGAAATTAATCGTTTTTAAAAATATTGCATTTATAGATAATATTTATATCTTTAATTTTTTATTTTGAAGATAGCAATAAGTAATATTTTTATACTCCTATTTTCTTCAATGAAGTTCATTATTTTATTAAATACTAGTAAATGAGTACTGTTCTTATAGTAAGTTTTTTTGATTGGGATACAAGTGTTGAAATACCTTTTCTATTTTCAAAAGCTGGTTCTAAAGTTGATATATTTTGCAAGAAAGGGGCATGGCTGCAATCTAATTCCTACTACAATAACTTTATTGAAGGATCAGAAAATCTTGATGAATTCGTAAAAAAGTTACTAAAGCAAATTGAATCAAGTAATTATGATTTTGTGGTCATAACCGAAGATCCACTATTAAAGTTTGTTAATGAACATATAATTGACCCTGCTTTATTCATTAAAACACTTCCATTAATCAAGATTGAGAATAGAGATATGATTAGTTCGAAAAATGGATTTTCTAAATTCTGTTTCGAAAATAATGTATTAACGCCTAAATCTGATTCATATAATTCGAAGGCTGATTACCAAAGAATTATTGAAACCCTTAATTTCCCGCTTATACAAAAAAGCGAATCCGGGTGGGGAGGTATGGGTATAAGTATTATTCAAAATGAATTAGCGCTCCAAAAAGCATTAGAAAATCAAATTGACGATCAAAACCTAATGTTACAAGAATTCATTGAGGGAGAAGAAGTGGGAGTGGAAGCATTATACTATAAAGGTAAACTCATCGTATATTTTTGTGCTAAAGTTTTAAGTTATACTACCGATAAATTTTCATTCAGTACAAGAAGAGTTTATTACAACAATCCTGAAATAGAAATATACTTAACCCAACTTGGAGAAAAAACGGGTGCAAATGGATTTGCAAGCGTAACCTATATTAAAGAAAATAGTACAAGCAAGTATTTTGTAATTGAAATGGATCTTAGACCAAATTCTTGGATGGCTTATAGTCAATATTTTTCTGCTAATAATTTTATTACTGCAATAAAATCAATCAACTCAAAAAAAGAATTTGAAAATCCTTGTGCAGTTCTATTTAAAAACGAAATTGAAATTGGCCTTTTTTACAAAGACATATACCGTGCAATATATTCCAAAGATATTAAGGGTGTTTTTAGATGGATATTTAACCAAAATAATTACTGGAAATTTCTTCCTTTTCATGATTTTAAGCTTACAAAGAGAATTATATCACAACTTTGGGCTGAAACAGTTTTATTTAAATGGAGAAAGTGGACTGGATATTATAAATAATGTAATATCCAGTCCTCCGAGTTGCACTTAATGTTACATTAATGTTTCTTCTAATCGCACCGGAAAATGTGGTCTTACTGCACCATTCCATTTACTAAAGGAAGACTTGTCTTCTCTATAGTCTGCTACATCAAATACTAAAGCCTCAGTAAATTCATAAAGGACCTTTGAGCTATTTCTTATAAAAGAAATAGTGATATAATAATGTCCATCATTTAAAAAGTTACCAGGAATCAAGCAAGTTCCATTTATTTTTCCATTAGCGTAAACTGTTGGTATTGATCCAGTTTCAAAAACACAGTCTCCGCCATAATAGTATAAGAGCACATGCACACTCAAATTATCTGAACCTAACATTTTATTTAAGAAAGAAAAGTTTATTAAAAGAGGGGTACTTGTGTCAATGATATTAAAATCATTGTATTGAGGTTTGAGACTAATAGAATGCACTGCAATAAATTCATTCCCAACATAAGTATCTGTTAACTGAAAGTTTTGTTCAAGTATTTCAACTTTTTCTTTATTTAAATAGTTCGAAATAACTGACTTAGAGTCTCCAAAATCCACCAAATTTCCTTTACTTAAACAAATCGCTTTATTACACAAATTTCCTAATGCCAATAGATTGTGACTAACAAACAAAATGGTCTTGCCACTTTTCTGTGTAACATCTTGCATTTTACCTATACACTTCTTTTGAAATTCAGAATCACCAACCGCTAATACTTCATCTACTATTAAAATATCAGTATTTAGATGAGCCGCCACTGAAAAAGCAAGTCTTACATACATACCACTTGAGTATCTTTTAACTGGTGTATCAAGGAATCGTTCTACGCCTGAAAAATCTATGATTTCATCTAGCTTAGAAGTAATTTCTTTTTTACTCATCCCTAAAATTTGTCCATTCAAATACAAATTTTCTCTGCCACTTAATTCAGGATGGAAACCTGTTCCAACTTCTAATAAGCTGGTGATTTTACCTCTTCCTTTTATTGAACCAGTTGTTGGAGGTACAATTCTAGAAACCGTTTTTAGAAGCGTTGATTTTCCAGACCCATTTTTACCTACGATACCCAAACAATCACCTTCATTAATTTCAAAGTTTATTTCTTTTAATGCCCATATGTGATCTTTGCTTTCCTTTTTTTCATTTGGTATTGGGATTGGCTTTTTTGAAATATTCGTACGCCACCAGCTTTGCAAATCTTTTTTGAGAGAAGAAGAACCTAATATTCCTAATTTATAGTATTTAGAAACGTTTTCAACTCTTAGAATAATATCGGACATAAAAAATTTTTTAAATTGTATCCATCACACTCAATTCCTTTTTCTTAAAATAAATTAAGCCGCAAAGAAAAATCAGTAAAGTGATGATAAAACTTATGAATAAATAGCTCAAATTAACCGGCTTTGTAAAAAAGAATCCGGCTTTAAAATATTCCATTAAAGGAATTAAAGGGTTCGCCCAAAAAAGAAATTTATAAGAGTGTGGTATTAAACTTGCTGGATATACCACAGGAGTAACAAACATTAATAAGCGTAAGAAAAAATTCATGAATGGTTCTAAATCATTGTAGCGTGCTAAATAAATACTAACAATCATGCCTATTCCCATCGCTAAGGTAACAGTTCCTATTATTACTATTGGTAACCAAAGCATATAGATGCTTGGGTGCACCGCACCAGAAATCCAATAGAAAGTATATATTAAAATAAATAATATAAACTGAATTGAAAATCGAAACATATGTGTTCCAATCATACTTATTGGGACCACTAATCTTGGAAAATAGACCTTACTGAAAATATGTGCATTATGTTTAAATGTATACATTGTGCTAGACAGACAATCAGAGAAAAATCCCCAAAGTAGGTTACCCGACATATAGAACAATAGAGGAGGTACGCCATCAGTTGATACTTTTACTATTCTACTAAATACCAATAAATAAAAAAGAGTTGTCAAAAGAGGCTGTATTACTAACCAAGACAGTCCCATAATCGTCTGTTGATAGCCAGCTATTAATTCTTTACGAGCAAAAGATTTGATCAAGCCACGATATTGCCATAGTTCTCTTAGTCCTAATTGTATTCTTTTTTTATTTGCAGAAAGCTCCCACTCCCATTTAAAATCTTGATTCATAGATAATTGAAAAATTAGACGCTGATCTTATAAAAATTATTAACAAACATATAATAATTAGTTTAATTTAACGTATATAAAAGTACAAATGACAAACTTAAAAAAACAAATTTAATCACTACTCTCCTATAAAAATTTAAAACAGTCATGTTAATTAAAATTTAGCATAAAAATTATATTTAGGTTTTGCACCACTCAACTTTAAAAAAATAGTACAAATTTTTATAAGAAATCCGTTCTCAGACAGTTGATTTCTTTGGTTGCTTTTCAAAAATGAACATAAAATAGCCCGCTAACTATAGATTGTACATTATACCAAACGCTATACAACATGGTAGCATTTGCAAGTATGCGCTTTGCATCTGCATCCAACACAATGTCTCTTCGTATTGTAACCGACGGATAATTGAATTAGATGGCAAGTGTTATTCAGTTACAACTGTTCAACCATATCCAATCAGGTCTTTTCTTTCCAATCCAATAAAATATTATCAGAAAAAACGGCAGAACAGATGAATCTATTCTCCCGTCAATATCCCTCTTTCAGTTTTGTAGTATTTTTGAGTTCTCAGATATTGATTTTAAAGTGCTTTTTATTTTTGCTGTACTTTATCAACCAATAATTAATATTTTATTCATCCTTCAGTACATAAAAATGATTCTAATATCCTAAATTACTGCCCATGAAAGAAAGCTCCCTCAAACGCACGCTTACACCTACACTATTATGGGGTTTGGGCGTTGGTTATGTAATTTCTGGTATGTATTTCGGATGGAATTTAGGACTTGAAAAAGGTGGTACACTGGGCATGGCAATGGCTACTGTTTTAGTAATTATACTTTATACCTGCTTTAGTTTTTCTTATGCCGAACTAGCTTGCGCAATACCAAAAGCCGGTGGCGCCTATGATTATGCAGCGCGCGCATTTAAAAAAGACATAGGGTTTATCACCGGATTAGCACAAATTATTGAATTCGTTTTTGCGCCGCCAGCCATTGCCATTGCTATTGGTGCTTATTTAAATCTGGCCTTCCCGCAAGTGCCTATTTTGGGTGCAGCCATCACCGTTTACCTGATTTTTACCGGACTTAATATATATGGAGTAAAAGCTGCCGCTAATTTTGAATTGATAATAACCATTTTAGCGGTGGGTGAATTGCTACTTTTTTCTACCCTTAGTTTGCCGCATTTTTCGGTTACTCATTTTACGCAAAACCCGTTTCCGCATGGATGGGGTGGTGCATTTGCTGCAATACCTTTTGCTATTTGGTTTTTCCTTGGCATTGAAGGTGTAGCCAATGTGGCCGAAGAAACCATTCACCCGCAAAAAGATATTATCAAAGGATTTGGATGGGCTTTGTTAACCTTGGTTATTTTATGCATCCTTGTTTTTATTGCCGCAATTGGGGTGGGTGGGTGGGAGAGTATTGTTTACGCCGCTGATGGAACTAGCTCTGATTCGCCACTTCCATTGGCGTTAGGTCGCATTTTTTCTTCGTCGCATGTATTCTATAAATTATTGGTAGGTATCGGTCTCTTTGGATTAATTGCCTCCTTTCATGGCTTACTACTGGCCAGCGGCAGGGCTACCTTCGAATTTGGAAAAATAGGCAATGCACCCAAATTTCTTGGCCAAGTACATCCTCGTTTTCAAACACCGGCTAACGCGCTAATTTTTAATTCTATTTTTGGCATACTTATTTTATGTACCGGTAAAACCGCTGAAATAATTATTTTATCAGTTTTTGGTGCGCTTACCCTTTACATACTTTCGATGCTTTCCCTTTTAAAACTTAGAAGCACCTCGCCCGAACTGCATCGCCCTTTTCGAGTTCCTCTTTATCCCTTTACACCCGTTATTGCTTTGATACTAGCTATCATCTGCTTCATTGCTTTGTGTGTGTATAATGCACAATTAGCCGTTTACTATTTTGCACTACTAGCTTTCTTTTTCCTGATATTTAAAATTTTTAAAAAATGAGTACCGAACAAATTATTGAGTATGTAAGCAAACATCCATCTGGCAGGGTAAAAGTTGCCATAACAGATATTGATGGCGTTTTGCGCGGTAAATATATTTCTAGCGAAAAATTTGTATCGGTAGTTAATGGCAACCTAGGATTCTGTGATGTAATTTTTGGATGGGATATGGCCGACCAGGCATACGATAACAATAGTTTTACAGGATGGCATAGTGGTTACCCTGATGCCAAAGTAAAATTGAGTATTAATAGTTTTAGAAAAATTCCTTGGGAAAATGATTTGCCATTTTTTTTAGGGGAGTTTGTTGATGCAACCGGTAATGCACTTGACATATGTCCGCGTCAATTATTACAAAAAATAATTGCAAATGCTACCGCAGCAGGATTTGAAGCAAAGTTTTCGCAAGAATTTGAATGGTTTAATTTTATTGAAACCCCAAAAACATTTGCAGAAAAAGAAGGCAAACACCTTACGCCATTAACACCTGGTATGTTTGGTTATTCTATATTAAGAAGCAGCGAACGCAATGATTTTTTCTCGGCATTATTTAATCAGTTAAAAGCATTTGATATTCCATTAGAAGGTTTGCATACCGAAACCGGACCCGGTGTTTACGAAGCAGCCATTACATATAGTGGTGTATTGCAAGCAGCAGACAATGCTAGTTTATTTAAAACAGCTGTTAAAGAAATTGGATACAAGCACGGCATCTTAGCCAGCTTTATGGCAAAAATAAATGAGCAATTACCTGGTTGTAGTGGACACGTTCACCAATCGCTATGGCAAAACAATACCAATATATTTTACAATGCAAATGAGCCTAACAATATGAGTGAAACCATGCAACAATATGTGGCAGGTCAATTATTTTGTTTGCCGCATATTTTGCCAATGGTAGCACCAACCATTAACTCTTACAAACGTTTGGTTGAAGGAGCTTGGGCACCAACCACTGTTACCTGGGGAATAGATAATAGAACGGTTGCCTTGCGTGCACTAACCGAAGGAAGTAAATCTTGTAGACTAGAAACAAGGGTGGTAGGTAGTGATACCAATCCGTATTTAGCAATTGCCGCTTGTTTGGCAGCAGGCCTATATGGTATTCAACACAAACTAAGTTTGCAAGCAGCAACCACTGGCAATGGTTATAGAGACGAAAGCAATGGACGCTTTCCAAAAAGCCTAGACGATGCTACACAAGCCATGAAAAATTCTGCTATTGCAAAAGAACTATTTGGCGAAACATTTGTAAATCATTTTACACAAACACGCGAGTGGGAAGTAAAACAATTTGCCAAAGTTGTTACCGATTGGGAAACAAAACGCTATTTTGAAATTATATAAATATCATTGCAATTCTAAAAGATTTACTTAATAATTATTTAAAGCAACAAATAAAAACCAATGGCCATTTCGCAATTTAATTTTCCTACTACCATTCGTTTTGGAGCAGGCGTTGTAGCAGAACTTCCTGCCTATTTAAAAAACAACCAACTATCAAAACCCTTTATTTCAACAGATCCTACTATTGCAGGATTAGATTTTTTTAAAGCCATTGTAGCAGATTTAACTGCAAAAGGATTTAGTGTAACAGTATTTCACGATATTCATAAAAACCCTGTAAAGTCTGATGTTTACAAAGGAGCCGATGCTTACGATGCGGGTGAATGCGATTGTATAATAGGAATTGGTGGTGGCGCTGCCATAGACGTAGCAAGGGCTATTTTACTACGCATTAATCACCGCGAAGATTTATTTAAATACGATGACTTAATTGGTGGCGATGTTTATGTAACGAATGATGTGCCTCATTTTATTACCATTCCTACCACTGCTGGAACAGGTAGTGAAGTTGGTCGCTCCGCTATTATTGCCGACGACGAAACGCACCAGAAAAAAATATTGTTCTCTCCAAAATTATTGGCAAAAATTGTTTTTGCAGATCCAGAACTTACCATGGCCCTTCCTGCATTTATTACTGCAGCAACAGGCATGGATGCACTAACCCATAATATGGAAGCATTTCTAGCAAAAAATTACCATCCTATTTGCGATGGCATTGCTTTAGAAGGCATGCGTTTAATTGCTAATTCCATTGAACAGGCAGTAAAAAATCCTAGCATCGAATCAAGATCAGATATGTTATTGGCGTCTATGATGGGTGCTATTGCTTTTCAAAAAGGACTCGGCGTAGTGCATTCATTGGCACATCCCTTATCTAGTTTATTAGACACGCACCATGGTTTGGCCAATGCAGTGAACTTGCCTTATGGTATGCAATTTAATAGTGCCGGATTTGAAGACCTTTTTGTACGAATGGCAAAAGCACTGGGCATTGACAATGAATCTAGCGAAGGTGTGGTAGCTTATTTATTTGATTTAAATGATCGATTGGGTATTCCAAAAACACTTTCTGGTATTGGTGTTGAGCAGGCGCATATAGAAACCCTAGCAGATTTAGCGTTTGCAGATTTTGCACATCCTAATAATCCAAAACCAGTGAGTAGAAATGATTTTAAATTATTGTACGAAACTGCTTTATAATGTTGGAGAATAAAATTTGTATTGGGATTTGTGTAACGGAAGCAAAGTTTACTAATTATCCAACTTGGATTTTAGGGGATTCACAAAATATAGAAATTATAGAACTATCTGCTAGTAAACAAAACAAGTTTGAACTACAAAAATGTCATGCTTTATTATTATCTGGTGGAATAGATATAGATCCTTTTTTTTATAACCCTGCACTTAAAGATTATCCAAATAAACCATTGGCATGGAACCGCGAACGCGACCAATTTGAAATAGATTTATTTCAATCGGCACTCGCTTTATCTATGCCAGTACTAGGCATCTGCAGAGGTTTACAATTAGTGAATGCGGCACTAAAGGGCACACTTACGCCAGATATTGAAGCCACCGGAAAACAAAATCATAGAAGCCAAGGTGGAGATGATTATATACATACTGTAACCTTAATTGAAAACAGTTTATTAGCAAATATTACCGGCGTAATAGAAGGAACAGTTAATAGTGCGCACCACCAATCAGTTGAAACAATTGCGCCTGATTTAAGCATCAATTGCTGGGCAGCCGAAAATATAGCAGAAGGCATTGAATGGAAAGATCCAACTAATAAATCGCCTTTAATTTGTGTGCAATGGCATCCTGAAAGAATCAACAATAATAATACCAACCCGCTATCGAAAAATATCCGTGAGTGGTTTTTAAGTGAAGCAATAAAATATTCCAAATGAATTGTATTAATCCAGCAACAGCCCTTAACATTGGTCAAATAACAACAGATACCGAATTTAGTATTCAAAATAAAATAAACGCATTACGCATTGGTCAACCAGTTTGGGCCGCTATTCCTTTAACAGAAAGAATTAGCATTTTGCAACAATTTGCAAAACTATTACAAACACATATTCAAGAAGCAGCGGCAGTATTAACTAGTGAAGTAGGAAAACCCTTGCAACAAGCAGTAAATGAAATAAATGGTGCTTGTGCTAGAATTGATTGGCTTACAAATAATGCCCCAAAAGCTTTACAAGAAGAATGGATGGTAGAAACTGGTGGCACTCGCGAAAAAATTGTGTATGAACCACTAGGCATTGTGTGTAATATTTCTGCCTGGAATTATCCTTACTTAGTTGGAACAAATGTTTTTGTACCAGCACTATTGGCAGGTAATGCCGTATTGTACAAACCTTCTGAGCTATCTAGTTTAACCGGACAAATCATTGAAAAATATTTGCACGAAGCAGGTGTTCCAGAAAATGTATTTCAAATTGTTCTAGGAGATAAAGCCGTTGGAGAACTATTGTTGCAAGCAGATGTAGACGGATACTTTTTTACAGGTTCTTATAAAACAGGAAAATATATCTACGAGCAAGTAAGTAAAAAAATGAAGCCTTGCGGATTAGAATTGGGCGGTAAAGATCCATTGTATATTACGGAAGACATTACAGATATTGCAACAGTAGCAGCCAACACGGCCGATGGCGTATTCTATAACAACGGCCAAAGCTGTTGTTCGGTTGAAAGAATTTATGTGCACGAAAAAGTGTACGATGCATATGTTGCTGCATTTGTAACAGAAGTAAAATCATACAATATAGGAGATCCTTTAGCTGCAAATACTTATATCGGACCATTAACTAGAAAAGAGCAACCCGCATTTTTAGCAGCACAAGTAGCAGATGCTTTACAAAAAGGAGCAACAGTTTTGTGTGGCGGAAAAATAATGGATAGAACAGGCAATTATTTCGAACCAACTGTTTTGGTAAACACAACACACCAAATGGATCTAATGAAAGAAGAATCTTTTGGACCCATCATTGGTATCATGAAAGTTGCTGATGATGCAGCAGCAATTGCACTAATGAACGATACTGATTATGGTTTAACAGCAGGTGTTTATTGCAACAACGAAACAAGGGCCGCAAACATACAAGCACAACTAAATGCAGGAACAGTATATTTAAATTGTTGCGATAGAGTAAGTGCGGCACTTCCTTGGAGTGGTAGAAAAAATAGTGGTTTTGGGAGCACGCTTTCTTATGTTGGTATACGAACATTTACACAACCTAAAGCCTATCATTTAAGGAGTTAAAACCAACCACGTCTTCTAAAAGTGTACAACATCCAAATTGGAATAATCACCATAAAGGATACTGCAATATAAAATCCATAGTGGTGGTGTAAAATAGGAATGCGCTCGAAGTTCATGCCAAAGACACCACCAATTACAGTAGCTGGCGCCAACAAGCAGGTAACAATTGCCATTACTTTCATTACCTCATTCATTTTCAAATTTACATTACTCAAATAGAGGTCTTGTAAATTGATCATCATGTCTCGATAGTTTTCAACCAAGTCATTGGCTTGTACAATATGGTCGTAAACATCTTTAAAATACTTGGTGGTACGCTCTTCTAATAACTCACTGTCCGATCTAATAAATCCATTGATAAGTTCTCTTACGGGTGCTACGTTTCTTTTTAAAACAATCATTTCTTTGCGTAAATGATTAATTTCAGACAAAGAACTAGTATTACTAAAACGTATGATTTGTTCTTCTAGTAATTCAATTTTCTCTCCTAGTTTTTCCATTACAATATAATAATGGTCTACAATCATATCTAAAAGCGCATAACACAAATAGTCGGCACCTGATTGTCTTAATTTGCTAGTGGGAATTCGAATTTTTTCACGCAACACATCAAACACATCTCGGTCTGAATCGTCTTGAAATGAAATCACATAGTCTTTTCCTAATAAAATACTTATTTGCTCTGTTTCAACAGTACCAGTGGTTTCATTAAAATACAGCATGTTTAATAAACAAAACATCACTGTATCCATTTCGTCCATTTTAGGACGCTGGTTTACACTTAAAATATCTTCAACAATTAAAAAGTGAATGCCAAAGTGCTGACAAATACTTTCTATATTTTGTTTGTTTAGTCCGCCAATATTTAACCAACTAACATGTCCATTTTCTTTGTATTCAAAACAAGATTCTATACTAGTATGCGTTACTTCTTTTAAATAGCTTGCCGAATAATCAAACACATTAATACTAGGATTAATGGCATCTATCCGTTGGGGCGCCGCAGTAGGGTTAACCACAAAAATATCGCGCGTACGCTCGGCACTTTGCTTGCTTTTAATGGTAAAATATTTTAAGTATTTGTTGCCGTACATCTCTTAAAGATAAATCAAATTTCGGCTTATAAAAATCTTTTGCTAATGGATAGGCATACTAGCTAGAACCATCCTTATGGCACCATAACTAATGGAATCTGGTAAGTTTTCTTTTAATAATTTCAAACTCAGTCGACCATGTTTTTTTTCTGCTGCTACAATCAACGCTTGATGATTGCTTAGTACAAAATCATTTAAACTCAAAACGCCTGTTCCAATATAAAAGCCCAAATGCGATTCAATGGTATTGGGCGATAAATTTCTAATGCTAGCAATCTCCGAAATGCTATTTCCTTGCAGGTATAAATCGTAGGTTGTTTTTTTGGTGTCTGACTCGCGCTCCTTGGTAATTTTTGGTTTTCTTTCGCGCTTGGGTTGTTTTAATTCCATTCTAGAACTTAGCTCATTGGCATTGCAATAGTCTTGCACCATTTCTAAAAAAGCTGTTCCATATTTTTCGGCTTTAAATGCACCAAAGCCAGATATACTTAATAACGAATGATTACTTGTTGGCAAGTAGGTAGCCAAATCTAATAAAGTACTATCGCTAAAAATTAAGTAAGCAGGCACATTTTCTTCGTGTGCAATTTGATTGCGTAATTTTTTTAGTGCTTCAAATAATGATTTTTCAAATGCATGCTGCTGATACACTACAGGCTCTTTGGTAAGCACAACAGGCTTTGGTGCCTGTAAGTATACTTTTGCACTTTTAAAAAGCACGTCCTTGCTTTTATCTGTTAAAAGCAAAACAGGATATTCTCCAGTACTATGTTGTAAATAATTTTCAAGCAATAATTCCTTTGCATAATGCTGCCAGTCTTCTCGAGGTAAATCTTTACCAATACCAAATACAGTAAGGGTTTTATGCTCTGCCCGTATTTTCTCTGCCTGAGATCCACGAATTACATCAATTACATAATTTGCACCAAAACGTTCATTAAGTCGGGCAACGGTACTTAAAAATTTTTGTGCAATTAAAGTAGCATCTTCTACTGTTTTTTCTGTTAAACATACATCACAACTGCCGCAATAATCGGGTGCCGTTTCGCCAAAATAATTAAGCAAGTATTTTCTTCTGCAACGTTTGGTTTCGCAGAGCTGCACCATTTTTTCTAACTTTTGCAATAGAATATTGGTTTGCTCTTCGTTATCAGGAACCTGGGCAAAACTTTTTAGTTTCATTACATCACCGGCTCCATAAAATAAAATAGCATCACTTGGCAATCCGTCTCTGCCTGCACGACCAGTTTCTTGGTAATATCCTTCAATATTTTTAGGAAGGTCGGCGTGCACTACAAAACGCACATTGCTTTTATTAATGCCCATACCAAACGCAATAGTGGCCACCATAATTTTTATATCGTCCTTCAAAAACAAATCTTGCCGTTCGTCTCGTAAGTTTTTTTCTAATCCTGCATGATAAGCCGCTGCAGAATAACCATCCTCCACTAAATCGGCTGCTAATTTTTCGGTGGCAGCACGGCTTAAACAATAGATAATTCCAGCATCGCCAGTATGTGCGTCTAAATAATCTAGTAGCGCATCGTAATATCCTTTTTTGGGTTGAATGCTATAATAAATATTCGGTCTATTAAAACTGTTTTCAAAAACCCGATGCGCTTTAAAATGCAATTGCGCTAAAATATCGTCTTTGGTTTGCGCGTCGGCAGTAGCCGTTAACGCAATGATAGGGGTTGATGGAAAATATTGTTTTAACTCACTTAAAACACGGTACTCGGGTCTAAAATCGTGGCCCCATTGACTAATACAATGTGCTTCATCTATGGCAAATAACGAAACCTCGAGGGTTTGTAGAAATGTAAGAAACTGTTTGTCTTGCCCTACCAATCTTTCGGGTGCTACATATAAAAGTTTGAGCTCGTTATTTTTTAATTGTTCCGACAAAGCCGCTTGCTCGCCACTTGTTTGTGAACTATTTAAAAAAGCCGCTTTCACCCCGCTCATTAATAAAGCATCTACTTGGTCTTTCATTAGCGCAATCAACGGACTCACCACTATTGTAACACCAGGTAAACAAAGCGCTGGAACTTGGTAGCACAAACTTTTTCCTCCTCCTGTAGGCATTAATACTAAAGCATCATTGCCATCTAAAATATGGCCAATAATTTCTTGTTGGTTATGACGAAAACTATCATACCCAAAAATGGTTTGTAAAATATGTTCTGGAGAATCAATTGTTTGCATAATACCAAACGGGTTTTAAGCCGCACAATTTACTAAAGCTTGAAGGTAGTTATGGAACCTCCTTTTAACGGATATTTTTTGTTGAAAAACCTTGAATGAAAAGGTTTTAGCGGTATGCTTTTTTTATTGGGTCTAATAAATACCTAAGACCGTTGAGTTGAATTTCATACATCGTACCCAATAGCATACCCATTTTGCCTTTGGGAAAGCCATTGCGTTGGTGCCATTCCAAATAAAAATCTGGCAAATCACAAATGAATTTGTCTTTGTATTTTCCAAAAGGCATTCGGGTTTGCACCAACTCAATTAATAATGCAGCATTGGGTTCTAAAGGATCACTAGCCATTTTATATTTTTGGCAACTGATAGCCGTTATGGTATTCTTTCATCAAATATTTTTTATTGATGGCTTCATCTGTAAAACGACCTGCTTCTCTATTCCAGCCCAATTTTTGACCAGAACGGTAAGCAATATTTCCCATCTGCGCCACTTTTGCTACGTGTGCTGCTTCTTGAATAGAGCAACGCAAATCGGCTGTTTTACGCGATTTGATTACACTTACAAAATTCTCTAAATGACGGTCTAAACCATTGTCTACCTTGGGTTTAAATGGAACCATCACTTTGTGTTCGTTCTTTTTTTCTTCTAATACTTCCCATCCATTTCTATTTAATACAAGGGTTCCATTGGTGCCAATAAAAGCAATGCCATGGTCTTTACCATAGTTGCCATTTCCAATACCAATAGCATGGTCCCAAATCATATTAAAATTTTCAAACTCATAAAGCGCCATTAAGGTATCTGGTGTTTCTTCGGCAGAATTAGGCATGGCAAATTTTCCACCCAATGTTGCAATAGATTTTGGAGCAGTTGCTTTCATACCCATTAGCGCATAGTCTAATAAATGCACGCCCCAATCGGTCATTAAGCCGCCTGCATAATCCCAAAACCAACGAAAGGTAAAATGAAAACGATTTGGATTGAACGGACGCAAGGTTGCAGGGCCCAACCATTTTTGATAGTCAACCCCAGCAGGAACTGGCGCATCTGGCTTCACCGCATTTGGCTGCTTCCAGTCTAAATAACACCAAACTTTTACTGTTCTAATATTACCCAACAAACCACTGTGCACGTATGCAATAGCGTCTGCAAAATGTTGTTGACTTCTTTGCCATTGGCCAGCTTGTACAATATTGCCATAGCGTTCTTGCGCATGTATCATGGCATTACATTCACCAATAGAATTTCCTACCGGCTTTTCTACAAACACATCTTTGCCGGCCTGGCAAGCATGTATCATTTGTAAAGCATGCCAATGATCTGGGCTACCA
Organism: uncultured Bacteroidota bacterium; assembly: GCA_903831935.1. GTDB lineage: Bacteria > Bacteroidota > Bacteroidia > Chitinophagales > Chitinophagaceae > Sediminibacterium. The sequence continues at coordinate 20,147 of CAIKZP010000141.1, forward strand.
ATAATTACCGCATCAATATCTTTATTTTCTAATAATTTTCTATAATCGGGATATTGCTTAATGCGCGAAGTATCTACTTTCTTGCCATCAAGGTCTTTCATCCTTTTATCAAGCACATTTTGGTCTACATCGCAAAGACCCACCACATTAACTCCAGGTATTTTTAACGCCGCTGATAAATCAGACCAGCCCTGACCATTTAATCCTATGGCTGCAATATTCAATTGATCGCTAGGCATTACTTTATTTTTAAAATAAGCAAAAGCCTTATTGTGTATAGCAGGCGCAATAACAGCACCACTCAATAGTGTGCCTGAATTTTGTAAAAAAGATCTTCTAGTAGACATGTTTTTGAAATTTGATGGTCAAAAATTAAGAAGTTTTTTGCAGAACTAGCGATAAGATTTCTAAAACGATATAGTTTTAAAACAAACAACTTAATTAATCGGTAGAATGATTGTTTAACGGGTTGTTTGTTTTATTTCAATGAATTAGAATGATAATTTTTTTCTCCCGCTTTTATTGCAATAGGCAAGATATTTTGTTTTGGAGGTAGTGGGCAAGTTGCAAATTTTGTAAATGCACAAGGCGGATTAAACGCTTTATTAAAATCTAAAATGGTGTTACCGTTGGCGTCTGGCTTATTGGTGTATAAAAACCTACCCGCAGGATAGGTCTCTTTACCACTAGTTGCATCGCCAAACAAAATAAAAAGTTCCTCCCCTTCTTCTAGCGCATCTAATGTATAAGTCGTTCCCTTGATATTAAAAACCAATTTACCCGGAGAAGCTAAAGGACTAATTTGACCTAGCACATTTGCTATTAACAATTTGTTTTGTTGAACGGGTTCTAAATGAGCAATTAGTTTTAAGTTGCTGTCTAAAGCAAATCGTTCTGTTCCTTTAAAACTAGTCAATTGAGCCGATGCTAAGTCTCTTAAACGAACACCCATTTTTTCTTCTCGTTGAATAATATTCCAACGCAAACTACCCAAAGCCATTAAAGGCGCTTGATTTTTTCCTTCTTCAAATACCAAGGCCTTAGTTATTAAACTATCATTTATTTTAATAGATATACCCGAATTAGAAACCCAATACACTTGTTGGTTTTCCCATAAAAAATACCCAGCCTTACTCGGCATATTTTTATGTTGATATACAAAATCGTTTGTTGGAGCAGAGCCAAAACTATTCTTACCAGGTTTTAACCAAAACAAACCAGTTAAATTAATCCATCCATTCGGATCCTTTAATGCTTGAATTCTTTTTTGTTGCCAAGTTTGCATTTCTTTTTCGTAAGTGCTAGTATTTTGAGCATTTAGTGAAAAAGAGAAAAAGAGTATTAAAAATGCAAAACTACTGTTACGTGTGAAAATCATAAATCTATTAAATTAAGCGGCGGTACAAAACTAGAAAATAATAAGGTAGTTACAGCATATCTACTAATTACTTATCTAGCTCAATATCTAATAATTGAATTATTTCTGGAGCATGTTCCAAAGAAAACTTTCTAGCAATAAATTTTCCTGACGCTAACAAGGCTTTGGCATCTGCTTGCGTTAGTACTCTAGGGTTTACTGCATTTTTTTCAAATTCAATAAATCGAAAATTGTTATTAATGATACTATCTTTTAAAGGAGAATTCAATAAAATGGTTTGAAAAATCACTTCATCTACCCCCCATGTTCTTTTAAAAAACTGAAGCGCTTTGGGATTGTTTTTTAAAAAATCAATTACATATTTTATCGCTTGGGGTGTAAGTGTCATCCACTGAGATCGGCCATAGGGCTCCATTTGATTAGGAATGGTTCTATCTGGAAATAATTGATTAACCCATTTTTGCAATGTATATTTATATGGAATTTTTAAATCGCCTAAGCTATATTTTGTTATTCTCTCTTTAGATTCTTGCCACTCATTATTAATAGATAAATATTCTACAAAGTTTTTATCTGTGTTTTCAAACAAAAAGTTTTCTAATTCCCTTGCAGGTTTTAATAAATAATCGTGACC
>CAIKZP010000142.1 GCA_903831935.1 uncultured Bacteroidota bacterium
GTGGAAAAAGAAAAAAGGCGATACCGAATACGGGCTTGGCTGGATACCTTTTGGCGGCTATGTAAAAATATCAGGAATGATAGACGAGAGTATGGACAAAGAGCAAATGAAATTGCCACCAGCTCCATATGAATTTCGTGCAAAGCCAGCTTGGCAAAGATTGATAATAATGATTGGTGGCGTTGTGGTAAATATCATATTAGCCATTGTAATTTTTATAGGGATCACTTGGGTTTGGGGAGAGCAATATTTGCCAGCAAAAAATGTACAATATGGCGTACATGCCGATTCCTTAGCCAAAAGTATTGGTATAATGGATGGCGATAAAATAGTATCTATCGATGGAAAAATTGTAGAAGATTTTGGCACCATCGTTCCAGAAATTATTACTACAGATGCTAAAAAAATTCAAATAGATAGAAACGGTGCAAAGCTTGATATTAGTGTACCTGATGGATTAATTAAAAATTTATTTAAAACAAAAAAGGGTAGAGAACTCGCTTCTGAATTTGTAACAATTCAATATCCTGCTATTGTAGATTCTGTTGCCAAAACAGCGGTGTTTACAAAAAATAAATTTCAAAAAGGCGACCAGTTGATTGCTTTTAATAATAAGCCTTTCAACTATTTTCACGAATACGAAGCATTGAATAAAGGTTATGCAGATTCTGTGGTAAGTTTTACTGTGCTCAGACAAAAAGATACTGTTGATGTACGCGTTTTATTAAACAACAAAGGTGCAGTAGGATTTTTTAGAAAATCGCCCTATGCAATTTTTGGTAGTGTAACCAAAACCTATACATTGGCGCAAGCCATTCCAATGGGCTTTTCGCATTGCTTTGAAACACTTGACAGATACATTACTGGCATCAAACAAATATTTACAGGTAAAGTAAATGCGAGTGAATCATTGGGCAGTGTAATTAGTATTGGTAATACGTTTCCTGGTGTTTGGGATTGGCAAAAATTCTGGACATTAACGGGTATTTTTTCTATCATATTAGCCTTCATGAATATTCTTCCAATTCCAGCACTAGATGGTGGACATGCTTTGTTTACATTGTATGAAATGATTACAGGTCGTAAACCTGGCGATAAGTTTATGGAGTATGCACAAATGGCTGGTATGGTATTGTTACTAGGATTAATGGCCTATGCCTTAGGTTTAGATTTTTGGCGATTATTTAAGTAAGCTTATTTACAGAGTTGAACCATTAGGTTTAGCTTTGCAATAATAAACAACCATGGGGTCGTATTGGTTTCGACAGCATATGTCACGGTTGGTGTAAGCATGCAGTGCGTTGGATAATTAGCACTTTAATCTGAATATTCAAACTTCAAATGGCAATACTCAGTATGCCATGGCTGCTTAATCAGTGATTAAGTAACCATTCGGGCCGCGGCTAAGGTTCGCCTGTTACCTCTTGCTGCCGCCGACTCAAAACAAAAGAGGATGCTGTAACAGAAGGCTGTGACTGTTACCTAAGACTATTCAGCTAAGCGCTAGGTTGGTTGGTTTCTTTCCTGCTTAGTGCCTACAATTAATAAGAAAATAAGCATGTAGAAAGCCAATGGTCGCGATGTTTGGACAGGGGTTCGACTCCCCTCGACTCCACTTTTAATAAAATAGGTAATCTTAAAAAAGGTTACCTATTTTGTTTTTAATGGAATATTCAGTAGCCTTCTAAAACGCTATACTTTACGATTCGCTAAAAGTTTAGAAAGGTCATGACGGTTTTGTAAATTCAGCCAATCAACAAAATCGCTTAAATTGTACCTTATGAAAAAAGGCCAATTGAAAAACAGCAAACTTTATTTTAATTTTTATCTTTTTGCTAAACTCATTTTCATTATAGTATGTGGCTTTTTTTTCTGCAACTGTTTTGCGCAATCAACAAAATTAAAACAGCCCAATATTGTTTTTTTATTAGTAGATGATATGGGTTATGGCGAGTGTGGATTTAATGGCGGAAAAGAAATTAAAACACCCAAAATTGACCAGCTTGCCAAGGATGGTGCGGTATTAGAAAACAATTATGTTCAGCCTGTTTGCTCTCCTACACGCGCTTGTTTATTAACTGGCCGATATCCTACGCATACTGGTATTTATGGTGTTATTTGGCCAGGTGCTGCTTGGGGCTTGCCGCTTAATGAAAGAACTTTGCCCGAGGCATTGAAAGCTGCGGGCTATTATACGGCAATCACAGGTAAATGGCATTTAGGAGATTTCGACAAAGCCTATCAACCAAATGCGCGTGGCTTCGACTATCAATACGGGCATTTTTTTGGCAACCTCGATTACTTTACGCATATCCGTAACAACCAATTAGATTGGTATAGGAATGGACAAACACTAGAAGAAGCAGGCTATACAACGCATTTAATTGCTAAGGAAGCATGTAAAATAATTGAAACATCCAATCGTTCAAAACCACTTTTTTTATATGTGCCATTTAACGGAATTCATAGTCCCTATCAAGTTCCTGATAATTACTTAAAACCTTATTCGAATCTAACAGGCGATCGTCAAAAACTGGCTGGCATGTTGGCTGCGGTAGATGAAGCGATTGGGCAAATTGTTGCTGCATTAGACAAAGCGGGTTTAAGAGAAAATACACTTATTGTTTTTTCGAGCGATAATGGCGCGCCACCTCCTGGTAATAATTCGCCACTGCGTGATTTTAAAGCCACTGTTTATGAAGGAGGTATTAGAGGTGCAGCTTTTGTAAATTGGCCCGGTCGTGTTGTTGCTGGATTGCGTGTTAAAGAAGCCATGCACACAGTTGATTGGTATCCTACTTTAATTCAATTGGCTGGAGGATCTATTAAACAAACACTGCCAATTGATGGTAAAAATGTTTGGCCAATGATTACAAAAAAAACTAAATCTCCACATGATGCCATTTTATCTGTTTCTACAAAAGGTCCTATGCTTGCAGCTATTAGAATGGGTGATTGGAAACTCATTGTTTTAAATACCGACTCAGTTACTGCAAAAAAGAAAGCCAATATTAAGTACGAGCCTATTGCATTATTTAATTTGTTAGACGATGCTAGCGAATCAAAAAATCTAGCAAAACAATTTCCTGATAGGGTTTTAGCCATGCGCAAACGACTTATTGAAATGCTAAAAGATGCTGTTCCTTCTGGTGCTATCGGAAAAAATGAATCAGAATCTGAATAAACATTCTTGCGCTGATAATACGGTAGAACTATATTTTTTGTATAAAGTACTGCTTAAAAGCCAGCGCCTTTTTTTCAATAAATTTCCATGAAAAATAGCCAAATATAAATGCACCGATAGTGCTCAAAATAAACAGTAGCAAGGTGCTTGGTCGATATAAATAAATAATAAACTGTTGCAGCGGAAATGCGTATAAATAAATACCATACGAAGGATCACCTAATTTTTCGTGCACCCATGTAGCAAATCCGTTTGTTTTTTTACCTATATAAATCACTAAAAAAGGCAGGGTAAAATAAACTGCTGTATGGCCCCAATTGGTATAGATGGCAAATAATAATACCACTAACATAATTGTTGCAATACTATTTTTTGCAGGCAATACTTCCCAGTCAAAACAACTTAGTAAAGAGCCCATAATAAAATAAGGTCCTAAGTCAAATAGGGCTTCTAACGGAATAAAAAATCTGGTATTGATAGCCCAATTTTTACAAAACAAATCAATGGCAACAAATCCTATGAAAATCAATCCCAATGCAATTTTCAGTATTTTTTTATTTGATTTAATAAAAAAAAGAGAAAGAATAAATAGATAAAAGAAAAACTCATATTCAATTGTCCAAAGAGAACCATTAACAGCATTGGAAGTCTGTGATGTAAAAATTCCCGGTATAAAAAAATGAGGTTTAAATAAAATCACATTGCCTAAAAAATAGGCGTAAATATCTTTATTCCTAAAAAACGAAGGCAATGTACTAGGATAAATAAAATATACCGCCACAAGTGTTACAAGCAAAACAATGGCTAGTGCAGGAAAAATTCGCAAGACCCTTTTAATTAAATATTCGGGTATCGTATTGCTAGCCAACATACTTTTAAAAATCAAATAACCGCTAATTATAAAAAAACCCTTCACCCCAATAAATGAAAAAAGAAAGGTATGGTTGGTTAATTCAAATAAAGGGTCAGTGGCGCCCGCACCATTTAAAATATAGGAATGAGAGATAATAACAAACCAAGCAAATAGTATTCGCAATAGGTCAAAATTATTTGCTTGCCTTGTGGGTAACTGCGCCTTCATTTCAACTTTTTTTATACCAACAAATATATCTTTATTAGGCAATAAAGGATAGATTTGTATTGCCTTGATATGAAATAACTTTTTAAAAAAGCCATATGCAAAAGAAATTCAACTTATTAATTCTACTATTAGCAATAATGCTTCCTTTTAGTGTTGTATTTGCTTTTTCTTCAAATGATGATAGTGATAAACTAGAAGGTCGTTGGGATTTGACAGTAAATGTTGGTAAGCGAAACGTACCATCTTGGTTAGAAGTTCGTCATTCTGGCATTAGAACTTTAGTAGGACATTTTGTTGCAGATGGGGGAAGTGCGCGCCCAATTTCTGAGGTGTTTTTTAAGGACGGGAAAATGTCTTTTACTATTCCGCCACAATGGGATGATACAAAAAATCCATTGGTGGTTGAAGGCGAATTAAAAAACAACCAATTAACTGGAACAATGATTAGCCCTGATGGGAGGCATTTTACTTATACAGGTGTTCGTGCACCAAAATTATTGCGAGAAAAAGAACCAGTTTGGGGTAAGCCAGTTAAAATTTTTAATGAAAAGAATTTAGAAGGATGGAACACCTTTGGTAAAAAGAATCAGTGGATTGTAGAAGATGGTATTTTAAAAAGTCCGCGTTCTGGTGCCAATATTAGAACCGATAAAACATTCAATGACTTCAAACTGCATATTGAATTTAAATACCCTAAGGAGAGCAATAGCGGCGTTTATTTGCGCGGCAGGTACGAGATTCAAATTGCAGACAGTAAGGGCAAGGAGCCTATTAATATTGAACTAGGGGGCATCTATGGATTTATTGATCCATTAGAAATGATGGCGAAAGATCCTGACGAATGGCAGTCTTACGATATTGTATTGGTTGGAAGGCTTGTTACAGTTGTAGCAAATGGCAAAACAATTATCTACAAACAAGAAATTCCAGGAATCACAGGTGGTGCTATTGACGCAAATGAAGCAGAGCCGGGCCCTATTATGATGCAAGGAGACCATGGTCCTGTAGAATTTAGAAATATCATTTTAACGCCTGCAAAATAAATTGATCACTATTTTAACCAATCGTTTGTTTGATACCAAGCAACGGTTTCTTTCATACCTTCTTCTAAATAATAGGCGGGTTGAGAACCAATATCATTCCAAACATCGGTACTAATACAGGTCCAATTGGCGCAACTAATTTCATTTAGTTTTTGAAGATTTAAAAAGGGATTTTTTCCAAATAATTGATAGGTTTTTTCTATTGCGGCTACTGCTAGTTTAATGGGAATTAATGGAATTTTTATTTTAATAACTTTTCGTTGAAGAATGGTTTTTAAAATATCACCCAATTGGTCTTTCTGGTAACTATTACCATCAGAAACAATATAACTTTTGTTTACAGAAGGGCATAGTAATAATTGCACAACTGCTCTTGCAAGGTCTTTCACATATATCATTGAAATCATTTGCTGGTGCGCACCTATATACAATTCAAACCCTTTATTCACAAGTTGAACAAATTGTAAAAAGTCTTTGTCGCGCGGTCCGTATACAGCAGTAGGTTCTATAATTTGATAAGGGAAATTTGGCGCCGATTTAAGGTATTGCTCTGCCAATAATTTACTATTGCCATAGTCGGTAATTGGTTTTTGTTCGTGCGATTGTTGAACAGGAATAAATGTTTTTTTATTACCAGGACCAAATGATGCAAGTGAACTAATTAAACTAAACTTTTCCAATTTCATTCCTGAATCAATAATAGCATTGATTAGGTTTTTGGTGTACTCAAGATTTACTGTAATAAAATCGTCTTTTTGCTTAGCCTGCGTAACACCTGCATTATGAATTACAAAATCAAAACTTCCAAAGGAGGTTTGGTACTCCTTAAATTGATTTGTAAGCGTCTCTAAAGAACTAAAATCTAATTCTAAAAATGTTAGATCTGGTTGCTGTAAATATGTTTTACTACTAGATTTTCTAATTCCTGCCACTACTTCAAACCCTTGACTGATGGCTTCTTCCACTAAAAAACTACCAATGAAGCCACTGGCTCCTGTAATTAGGATTTTCTTTTTCATGGGCGCAATTATCAACCTTAGTTGTTCAGTTGTTTAATAAAGCAACGGCGTCTTTTGTGTTGTTGTACATCGTAATATTGCCACATCGCCTGAACATGTCTATTTGTTTCTAATTCTGGATTTGATTCTGCGTATTCAATGCCCGCTTTAATATATGACTTAGTTAATTCATACATAATAATGGCATTAACGCCTTTGCCTTGTAAGTCTTTGTCAACAGCAACTAAATATAAATCGCCTAAATTATTTTTTTTGATGGCTTTAATTAAGTGGAAAAGTCCAAAGGGTAATAAGTTGCCTTTTGCTTTTTGCAATGCAAGTGATAATGAAGGCATGGTAATTCCAAAGCCCACTAATTTTCCTTCTTTATTCGTAACCAACGACACAAAATCTGGCCTGATAAAAGAAAAATATTGTTTGGTATAGTAACTAATTTGTTTTTCGGTAAGTGGCACAACACCGTATAAATCTGAATAGGCAGAATTAATTAAATGAAATAATTGAGTAGCATAGGGGAGAATGTCTTTTGCTTTTTTAGCATGGATTACAGATAAATCATATCTTTTTTGAACGAGTAAAGCAATCTTTTCTAATTTCTCTGGAACAACTTTCGGAAGGGTAATTTTGTATTCTAACCAGTCTACATCCTTTACATAGCCTGCGTTTGCAAGTAATGTTGGATAGTAGGGGTAATTATAAATAGTTGCTAAAGTACCTAGTTGGTCAAATCCTTCTACCAACATTCCTTCGTGGTCTAAATCGGTAAAACCCAATGGGCCATGCACAGCAGACATACCTAATTCTTTTGCCCAGTTTTCTACTTGACCAATTAATGCATTTACTACCGCTTGGTCGTCTATAAAATCAAACCAACCAAAACGTACATATTTATTGTGCCATTTTTCAATGTATGATTTGTTTAAGATGCCTGCAATTCTACCAACAACTTTATCTCCTTGATAGGCAAGCCAATACTTTGCTTCGCAATAATCAAAGGCAGGATTTTTATCTTTTCTGAGTGTTCCTTCTTCATCAAATTTCAATGGGGGTACATGGTACTGATGTCCCTTGTACAAATCGTAGGGAAGGTTGATAAACTTTTTTAAATCTTTTTTGCTTACAACTTCTTTTACGATTGTTTCCATTTGATGCAATTAATTAGATGATGGATAATTTTTTTGAAATAGTATATATTTTTTCTAATGCAATTTCAATTTGTGCTCTTGTATGTGTAGCCATTAAGCTGAATCTTATTAAACTGTCTTCACTACGCACTCCAGGAGAAGTAACAGGATTTACAAAAATCCCTTCATCAAAAAGCATTTTAGACAACATAAATGTTTTGGCTTCATCTCTTACATAGATAGGTATAATAGGTGTTCTAGAGGTTCCTGTGTCAAAACCCATTCTATTTAATTCAGCTAAAGCGAAGTTCGAATTTTCCCATAATTGGTCAATTCTTTCTGGCTCGTTTTTAAGAATTTCAAGGGCAGCCAAAACACTTGCAGTTGAAGCTGGTGAAATACTTGCACTGAAAATTAATGTACGTGCATGGTGTTTTAGAAAATCAATCGTCTTTTTATCACTCGCTACAAATCCACCAATTGATGCCAAAGATTTACTGAATGTACCTCCAATTAAATGGATTTTATCGGTTAGGTTAAAATGAGATGAAATACCTCTACCACCTTCGCCAATTACGCCCAATGAATGTGCATCATCAACCATAATAGTTGCACTGTATTTTTCTGCTAATGCTACAATTTCTGGTAAGTTGGCAATATCTCCGTCCATGCTAAAAATTCCGTCAACAACAATCAATTTGACTTTATCGGGATGGCATGTTTTTAACACTTTTTCTAATGATTCCATGTTGTTGTGCTGAAACTTAAGTGTTTTAGCAAAACTTAATCTTGATCCTTCTAAAATAGACGCATGGTCGAACTCGTCTAAAATAAGGTAATCATGTCGGCCTAATAATGCTGGAATTACACCAGAGTTTACTTGAAATCCTGTACTAAAAACTAGTGCGGCTTCTTTTCCTACAAACTCGGCTAATTTTTCTTCTAATTCTATGTGAATATCGAGCGTGCCATTCAAAAATCTTGATCCTGCACAACCGCTTCCGTATTTATTTACTGCATCAATTGTTTGGGCTTTAATAGCGGGATGATTGGTTAACCCCAAATAACTATTTGAGCCAAACATTAATACTTTCTTACCATTAATAATAACTTCAGTGTCTTGATCTGATTCTAAAACACGGAAATATGGGTAAAGACCTGTAGCAGCTAATTCGTCTGCTTTTGTGAATTTTGCAATTTTTTCTTGTAACAAATTGGTGTTACTATCCATTAATTTTTCTTCTGGTAGCCTCATGTTTCTTATATGTTGTGTTTCGCCTAAAGTGATACTTATTACAGTACCTACCTTTGTAAATATATAAATAAATGAATTAAAGCCTATTTCTGACTAAAATTTTAGTAATACAGACTGTTAATAAACGAGTTGTAAAACCCTAGAAATAGGATATTGAATGGCTGATATACTTGGATGATTGTAGTAATCAGTACTTAAAAATAGGCATTTTATTATTGATAAATACAACGCCATCCTTTATTTCTGCAGCTAACTGTTCAATGGAGGTTGCCACAAATAGTTTCAGCAAAGCCTGCTTGATTGATTTGTATTGTTCGTGCATTGGGCAAGGTTGCGTTTCGGAACAAAGTTTTAGTCCCATTACACATTTCTCTAATATTTCCGATTCTCCCATTGCCACAAGAATCAATCTTGCGGGCATTTTTTTTGCTTCATCTGTTAAATAAAATCCGCCATTTGGGCCTCTAACAGAACTAATTACTTGATTGTTTTTTGTAAGATTCTGTAAGATTTTTGCGGTAAAGGAGGGAGGGGAGTCTATTGCCTTAGAAATTTCTTCAATACTTAATTTGTTGTTTATTGAACTTTTTTGGGCGATAAAAATGGTGGCCCTTAAGGCATATTCTGTTGCTTTTGAAAACATCGGATTAATTTAAAATGTGGGGTTATAAATCATTAGGCTGTTTTTTAGTAAGGCACTACTCAAACCATTCGGCAAAGGAGTCTTTTGTTTCGTGTAATTTTAAATAGACCAGTTTGGTATTGGAAGGTAGACTATCTCTCAATATTGAAACGGTATATAATAAAATATTTTCTGCACTTGGTTCCATTTGCCATTGTATTAGATTCTCTTGTTCTAAAATTTTAGGGTGATCGTTTAAGTATGAAGAAGATAAAACCAATTTGTGGTCTAATTGTTCAATAATTAAATTTTGTACTATTTTTTTAATATCCTTAAAGTCAATAATAAATCCAGGAGAGGGGATGTATTGGTCTGTATTTTCACTAGCACAAAGCGTTACCTGTAATTCGTATGAATGACCATGAATGTTTTTACAAGCACCATTATAACCATGAATTGCATGCGCCATTTCGAAATGGAATATTTTAGTTAGATGTATCATGAAAATGTTGAGGTATTTAAAGTCTGTTTATTATTAAGATTAAACAATTGGGAAAATGGATATTATTTTATTTTCGACTGATTGATATAACAAACAATTTGATTTTTAATTAATGGATAAAGGATAAGGTAGAACCCAATAGACATAATAGTTCCAGCTATAAAAAATAGTCCAAAAAATGGTCTTAATTGTAACATCATTACACTAAAAGGCTCGGGGCTTGCGCTCATTTGCCATTTTGCTTTTAAGATTCCAGCAATAATTAAACTAATCCAAAAAATAAATAAAGAAATATTTGTAATCCAATAGCCTCTATTCAGCCATTTAATATTTACGGCAATTGGTATACAGGTATCGTGTAAAATATCAAAGCATATAGCGAGTAGTAAAAAACTATTTATACCAATTGTAGAACCCATTGCATGAGCTACGGTAATATGCGTGCCATGTGTGTATATATTTATGGCGGGAATTGACATTAAAATGGCTAACAAAAGGGTTAAAAAAATCCATAAATCTGCTGCTAATAAAAAACGATATGCGGCATAATGAAAATGTTTTTTAGCTGTTGTTACAGAGTCTTTCCAAAGCCAGATAATTCTACTAAACAAAATAATTTCAGTCATACTCACTGCATAACTTATGTGTTTAATGTATTGATAAGTGGGTAAGGTATATATATGGTGTCCCCAATTAAATAATAAATTAAAAAGCCCAGTGAAGTATAGGGCAAATGCAACAATTGAATGACCGTGTTTTTTGTTGCTACTAATTTTTTCCATCAAAAAAATACTACTACCATATATCAACATATTCCATGCTCCAACCATTGATCCAGCAGATTTCCATTGAATGGTCATATCATTAATGATATTGTTTTTAAAGTAGGGAAAAATCCATAAATAAGATTCAATAAATGTGAATAAAAAAAAGACCAATCCCGTCATCCACATCCAAATATACACTGGCTGATTTCGAAAAGAGTTTACAGATGAAATGAAATTGATAATAAATAGTATCCATCCAATAGCAATTGGTAGGGCTAGAATAGGAGGGAATTCCCAATATTCTCTACCTCCAAAAAATCCAAAAATATAAGCAATTAAAATAGTTAGAATTGTAATAGAAAAAATTAAGTATTGAATCTTTAATAAAAACGGGTATTTGATTTTTTGATTATTGTATTGTTGTAAATAACTTACAACACCGCCAGTAGAACCTAAAATAATCCAAAACAAAATGGAGGTTACATGCAGCGGTCGAATTTTTTCGAATGAAAAATGTTCTTTTAAATAATCTGGTACCAAATATTGTATAGCACCTGATATGCCAAATAATAAACCAACTGCTAATAATATTAGACCAGTAAGTAAATATAATTTTGGGGTAGATAATTGTTTATTGTTCAATGGTTCCATTGTTGTGTACGAAAAAAGTTTTTGGATCTGATTTGCCCGAGGAGTCTATATTTTTAAAATAAGCAATAAGATTTTCTTGCTCATTATTTGACAAATGGAAATTGGGCATAACATTAGTTCCATTCGATATAAATGCTTGTATATATTGTGGTCCTCTTTTTGAATAAACATTCGTTAAATCAGGGCCTAAATATCCGCCTAATCCATACACTTGGTGGCAGGCAGCACAATTGTAATTTTGCCATGTTTTTTTCCCTTCAATACAAGCATTGCTTGTAGCATAACTTTTTATTGGCAAAGACATATATAGGAAACAAGTGTACGCTAAAAAACTAGCAATCAAAATAACTGCAACAGTTGTTTTTTGTAAATCTGAAGCCATTGTACAATTTAAAAATAATAAAAGACAAAATTACCCTTAATTATTATATTTGCCAATATTTCTCTTAATTATTAGATCATATCAGTCGAATTTTAATCAATTGGCAAGTTTTTTTGCTGCATTATGAAAAACCAATCAATTGAATTATTAGCACCAGTCGGGTCTTTCGAATGCTTACATGCTGCTATTAGTGCAGGTGCCGATTCCATTTATTTTGGGGTTGAACAACTAAATATGCGCACTAGGTCTTCAAAACCTTTTTCTATTGAAGACATTAAGGATATTAGTTTGTTGTGCAAGTTGCACCATATTAAAGCATATATCACACTTAATACGGTAATGTATGAGCACGATATGCAATTGCTTAAATTAATTTTACAAGAAGTAAAAGAACAGCAAATAGATGCTGTTATTGCTGCTGATTTTTCGGTGATTGAATTTTGTAATCAGTTAAATATTCCCTTACATATATCAACACAAGCGAATGTTAGCAATATAGAATCAGTTCAGTTTTTTGCTCGATTTGCAGATGTGGTGGTGCTAGCAAGAGAACTTACTTTAAAACAAGTAGCCCATATTAAAAATGAAATTGTACGACGAAATATTACTGGTGTTTCTGGGCAATTAATTAAAATAGAACTCTTTGTTCATGGTGCCTTGTGTATGGCAATTTCAGGAAAATGTTATTTGAGTTTACATGCGCAAAATGCATCGGCTAATAGAGGTGCTTGTATACAAAATTGCAGGAGATCTTATACTGTTACAGATACAGAAACTAAGGAAGAACTAGTAATAGAGAACGAATATATCATGTCGCCAAAAGACTTGTGTACCATTGGTTTGGTTGATCAATTAATAGATAGTGGTGTAGATGTATTTAAAATTGAAGGACGCAGCAAAGGAGCCGATTATGTATTTATGGTTACCAATTGTTATAGAGAAGCAATTGCAGCGGTAAAGGAGGGTAGCTATACACCGCAAAAAATAGAAGAATGGACAACTAGATTGTCTACAGTGTATAATAGAGGTTTTTGGGAAGGATATTATTTAGGACGCAATTTGGGTGAATGGACCAAAGAACCAGGATCTATTGCTGCTGAAAAGAAAATTTATGTAGGTAGAGGCAGCAATTATTATGCTAAAATTAATGTTGGAGAATTTACTGTAGAATCTAGTAGTATTAAAATAGGCGATGAACTAATGATTATAGGGCCTGCTATAGGGTTGGCCAGACAAAATATTAGCAGCTTAATTGTAAATGGTGTAGCATCTGATATTGCCATAAAAGGAGATAAAATCACTTTCCCTTTTAATAAAAAAATTTCTACGAATGATAAGCTCTATAAAATAATAAAATAGTAGATGGCTAAAATTATTCATTATCGTAATAAATGTATTGGTTGTGGAATTTGTTTTGAGCAACAACCTTTAATTTGGCGGATGTCTAAAAAAGATGGTAAAGCCACTTTGTTAAAATCTATTGTAAAAAAAGAAATAGCAATACTAGCTATCAATCAAAGTATCGTATTTGCGTCGGAAGAAGTAGCAAAAGCTTGCCCTGTAAAAGTGATAAAAATTGTATGATAAAAGTCATATAAAAGGAGGTGATTAGCTTTTACATTTGTTAATAGCATGTATTTATAGACCTTGTTAAACTATGTCTTTACGTACTATATTGAAAAAAGATTCTATAACAAATTTTTGATATTTAATTCCCATGAATGCATCTTCCTATCACAAATTTCATATACCTGTAATGGGCTTGGCCTATACCATTGATAGTCCAATTAAGGTTGCTCAATTTGGTATAGCATCAGTGATGTCTATTGTAGAAGATCGTTTAATTGAAATGATGCGTGCGCATTATTATCCTACTATCAACAAAGCATACCATCCAATTGGTACACACGAAGATGATTACAGAGCAAAAAGGGTTACAGATTATTTAAACTTAGTTAATACTATTGTTCAAGGTCAAATAGATAAAATAAAGCATGCTGCATTTGAAACAGGATCAGAAATTGTAAAGTATTTCGAAATGCTTCCAGAAGATAGTGCATTAAAGCAACTCTATCGTCAAATGATGCAAACAGATTTGCCTACCGAAAAATCAACTTTAGAAGCCTACCTCCGAGAACAAATAAAGCCTGGAAGTATTGATGTGAATATCATGACCAAACTAGATAAAAATAATCTAGACAAACAAGGTGAATTAATTGCGGATGGTTCAGATGCGGTATCTGCTTTAAGGGGATATGTAAAAAGTGATTTAAAGGATTCGTCAATTATATTTTCTGCAGGATTAAACCCAAGGTTGTATAACTATTTAGAAAGTTGTAGAGAATTTGATATTAATACCGATGGTAGTTTTAATAAAAAAGTAGTGATTAAAGTAAGTGATTATAGATCTGCTTTGATTCAAGGAAAATATTTGGCCAAAAAAGGTATTTGGGTAAGTGAATTTAGGGTTGAGTCTGGTTTAAATTGTGGAGGTCATGCTTTTGCAACGGATGGTTTTTTACTAGGCCCAATTCTAGCAGAATTCAAACAAAATAAGCAAGAATTGATTGAGGCGCTTTTTGAAATTTATAATGCTGCATTAGAAAGAAAAGGGAATAGTAAATTAGCAGCGCCTCCTGCAGTAATACTTTCAGTACAAGGTGGTATTGGTACATTTGAAGAAGATAATTTCTTGCATCAACACTATGGGTTTGATAAAACAGGCTGGGGAACCCCTTTCTTATTGGTTCCTGAAGCTACAACAGTAGATGATGCTACACTTAAATTATTGTGTGCATCAAAAGACAAAGATGTGCTATTAAGTAAATATTCACCACTTGGCGTTCGATTCCATTATTTAAAAGGAACGAGTTCTGAAAAAGAAAAATCTTATCGTATTTCAAAAGGCACACCAGGAAGCCCTTGTACAGAAAAGCATTTAAGTTTTAATACCGAGTTTACCAAAGAGCCTATTTGTACAGCTTCTATTAAATACCAACAACTTAAAATTGCTCAATTAAAATCACTTGGTTTACCAGAAAAAGAATTACAGCAAAAATTAAACGAAGTATTAGAAAAAGAATGTTTGTGCGTAGGATTAAGTAATTCTGCTGCAATAAACTACAATCAAACTTTTGTAAATAAACTCGATGCAGTAACAATTTGTCCTGGGCCTAATATTGTTAATTTTTCTAAATTGGTTTCTTTGCAAACCATGACAGACCATATTTATGGTAGAACCAATATTATTGAAAAAATAAATAGACCTAATTTATTTGTAGCTGAATTGTATTTGTATATCGACTATTTAAAAGAAGAATTAAAAGACGATATTCAACATGAGCAATTTGAAAAAAGAAGCAAATATTATATTGCTTTTTTTCAAAATTTACGCAATGGCATTAGTTATTATAGAAGCTTGAATGGTTTGTTAGATCATACAAAACAACAAATGCTAAAAGACCTAGACAACGCAAGTTTAGAATTAGATTCATTGGTATATCAATATGAACTAAGGGTAGCTAGTTAAAAGCCAAACCCCTTCATTACAAAGGGGCTTGGTATATGTGTTCATATAGGCAAAATTGGTTATGATTTTATTAGGTTAGTTATTTTATTGGAGATAATTTGGCTGTAAAATGTCGGAGCATTGGTGCTTCTTCTGTAATTGTTAATCCTTTAATGGTTGATTTGTTTTCAAAAACTTCAATAATCACTTCTGCTACATAATCAATATGGCTTTGTGTATAAACGCGTCTAGGAATAGCCAGTCTAACTAGTTCTAATGCTGCAGGAATTAATTGATTTTGTTGATCGTATTTACCAAACATCAATGAACCTATTTCAACACCTCTTATACCGCCGTGCACATATAAAGCAGCAACTAATGCTTGCCCAGGGTATTGGTTTACGGGTATATGCGAAAGAAATGATTTGGCATCAAGGTATACTGCATGTCCGCCAGCTGGTTGCATAACAGGAACACCTGCTGCTATTAATTTATTGGTTAAGTATTCTATGCTACGAATACGGTATTGTAAATAGTTTTCGTCCATTACTTCGTCTAAACCAATGGCAATGGCTTCTAAGTCTCTACCTGCTAATCCGCCATAGGTAGGAAAACCTTCTGTCATGATGAGCATATTTCTACAATGCA
>CAIKZP010000143.1 GCA_903831935.1 uncultured Bacteroidota bacterium
TAGTCTTTAAATTAAATATATAATAATAATCATATATACGATATGCCTATTTTTTATTCAAAAATGGAATTGATGATTCAAAGAATTAAACGCTTCAATTTTATATTACCAATTGTTAGAAATTCAACATTCAGCTTAAGCTACACTTTTGTACCTTTGCGCCTTATTTAAAGAACAAGCAACTATAATGGAAATTACTGTCAATACAGCCAAGCAATTAAGACTTACAGAAGCAGAATTCGAACTGATTAAACAGAAACTAGGTAGAACCCCCAATTTTACGGAGCTATGTGCTTTTAGTGGAATGTGGAGCGAACATTGTAGTTATAAGAATAGTATTAAATGGTTAAAAACACTTCCAAGAGATGGTGGTAGAATGTTAGTTGCTGCAGGTGAAGAGAATGCAGGATTAATGGATATGGGAAATGGTTTTGGAGTAGTTTTTAAAATAGAAAGTCATAACCACCCAAGTGCCATTGAACCATTTCAAGGAGCAGCAACAGGTGTTGGTGGTATTCAGCGCGATATTTTCACTATGGGGGCACGTCCTATTGCATCTTTAAATAGTTTGCGTTTTGGAAATATTCAAGATAAAAAAACACAAAGATTATTAGCAGGTGTTGTGCACGGAATTGGCCACTATGGAAATTGTTTTGGTGTACCAACTGTTGGTGGTGAAGTGTATTTTGAAAACTGTTATCATACCAATCCATTAGTGAATGCAATGAGTGTTGGTATTATGCGTTCCGATAAAATGATTAGTGCTACAGCAGAAGGTATTGGTAATCCAGTATTTTTTGTAGGAAGTGCTACAGGTAAAGACGGTATTGGTGGTGCTAGTTTTGCCTCTGCAGAAATTACTGCAGAAAGTACCGAAGAATTACCAGCAGTTCAAGTAGGAGACCCGTTCCAAGAGAAAAAATTATTAGAAGCTTGTTTAGAAGTGATTGATACCAATGCAATTGTTGGTATGCAAGATATGGGCGCAGCTGGAATTATTTGTTCTACTGCAGAAATGAGTGCCAAAGGTGGTGTGGGTATGCGCATTGATTTAGACAAAGTTCCTACGCGTCAAAAAAACATGAAGGCTTGGGAATTATTGTTGAGTGAAAGCCAAGAACGCATGTTAATTGTAGTTGAAAAAGGCAAGGAAGAAGCGGTATTAAAAGTATTTGAAAAATGGGATTTGAGTTGTAGTAAAATTGGAGAAGTAACCGGAGATGGCTTACTTAAATTTTATATGCATGGTGTTTTAGAAGCAGAAATTCCTGCTTATGAATTAGTATTAGGAGGCGGTGCACCACAATACACAAGAGAATATACAGAACCAAAATATTTCGATAAAATAAAATCGTTTTCAACTGATTCAATTCAAGACATTACTGATGTAAAAGCAGTTGCAGAACAATTGATTCAAATTCCAAATATTGCTTCTAAGCGTTGGGTTTACACGCAGTACGATAGCATGGTTGGTGCTGGAAATGCATCTACCAATGCGCCAAGTGATGCATCTATTGTTTTAGCAAAAGGCACTGGTAAAGCATTAGCCATTACGGTTGATTGTAATAGTAAATATGTATTTGCAGATCCTTATGTAGGCGGTATGATTGCCGTTGCAGAAGCCGCTAGAAATATTGTTTGTAGTGGTGCAGAGCCAATAGGCGTAACCAATTGTTTGAATTTTGGTAATCCTTATGATCCAGAAGTGTATTATCAATTTGTAAAAGCAGTTACAGGAATGGGTGATGCTTGTAAGAAATTTAATACCCCAGTAACTGGTGGTAATGTAAGTTTCTATAACCAAAATCCAGACGGTCCTGTTTATCCTACACCAACTATTGGTATGGTAGGCATCTTAGACGATTTTAATAATCGCATGACACTTAATTTTAAAAATGCTGGAGATACAATTGTATTAATTGGTCAACAACAAAACGATATTGGTTCTTCGGAATATTTACACAAATTAAACGCCGTTGAATATTCTCCAGCACCTTATTTTGATTTAGAAGAAGAGTTTAAAGTGCAACAATTTGTTACCGCAATTATTAAAGAAAAATTAATTGAAAGTGCCCACGATATTAGTGAAGGCGGCTTAGCCATTACATTATTAGAAAGCGGATTCCATAGTAATTTAGGTTTTAATATTTCTGCTACAGAATCTATTAGAAAAGATGCGTATTGGTTTGGCGAAGCGCAAAGCAGGGTAGTGGTTTCTATTAATGAAAAACAACTTGAAAAGCTAACAGCACTTGCTGCACAATCAGGTATTAGTATTACCACACTAGGAACTGTAACTGATGGTGGAATTTCTGTTAATGGAAATAATTGGGGAACAATTACCGAGTGGAAAGAAAAATATGATACAGCTATAGAAAAATTATTAAACTAATATGGAAAAGGATGCCACTATAATTGTTACCGGTGCCGCTGGATTTATTGGTAGCTGTACGGTGCAGGCTTTAAACGAACAAGGGTATCAGAATCTATTATTAGTTGATGATTTTGGAATTGAAAGCAAAAGAAAAAATTGGGAATCAAAACAATTTAGCCAAATTATAGAACGCTATTATTTGTTTGATTGGTTAGCAATTCATCAACCCAAAATTGCACTTGTAATTCATTTGGGGGCAAGAACAGATACCACTGAATTTGATTATAGTATTCACGAAGAATTGAATCTGCAGTATTCAAAAAATATTTGGAATTACTGTGTTCAAAACAATGCCCCATTAATATATGCATCTTCTGCTGCAACCTATGGTGCAGGCGAATTTGGGTATAATGACAGCCACGAAATTATTGACAAACTTCAGCCGCTAAATCCTTATGGGGTTAGTAAAAATGAGTTTGATAAATGGGCATTACAACAAACAAAATCACCTATTTATTGGGCTGGATTAAAGTTCTTTAATGTTTATGGTCCTAATGAATTCCACAAAGATCGAATGGCTAGTGTAATCTGGCATTCTGTAAAACAAATTAAAAAAGACGGCCTCGTTAAATTATTTAAAAGTCATCGTGCCGATTTTAAAGATGGAGAGCAGTTGCGTGATTTTGTTTATGTAAAAGATGTAGTAAAAGTAATTAGTTGGATAGCAAATTCTTTTCATTTAGGTAATTGGCAAGCAGAAAAAAATGGCATCTATAATTTAGGAACAGGAATCGCTAGAAGTTTTTATGATTTAGCAGTAGCTAGTTTTAAAGGACTAGATTTAGAACCTAATATTAGTTTCATTGATATGCCTATTGATATTCGTGACAAATACCAATATTATACGCAAGCAAATATGCAAAAACTGCGCAGCGCAGGGTATACAGATGCTTTTTATACACTAGAACAAGGGGTGGATGATTACGTGCGCAATTATTTGCAAACATTGAACTATTATTAAACGAAAGTTTTCTCATAGTGCCTTAGTAATAAGAAAAGTTTTTTAAAAAGAATGTTATGAGCAAAAAAGTAGCCATCATTGGCGGAGGCAATTTAGGAACAGCAATAGCAGAAGGTTTAATTAATAGTGGATTTGTTTTACCCGAACATTTAATTGTTACAAAAAGAAATATTGAAACCCTAAAAGCACTCGAAGAAAAAGGGGTATTAATTAGTAACGATAATTTAGAGGCAGTGAACTATGCCGACTGGGTTATTTTAGCAATAAAGCCCTTTCAGTTAAAAGAAGTCCTCACCCAAATGCAGCCTGCTTTAAATGCAAAAAAACATGCCATAGTTAGTGTTGTAACTGGTGTTTGGATAAAAGATATTCAAGAAATAGTTGGTGCTGATTTTCCCATCTTTCGTGCAATGCCTAATACGGCTATTGCCATACAAGAAAGTATGACTTGTATTTGTTCGGCAAATACAAATGACGCACAAGTTGATTTTGTAAATGAAGCATTTAATCAATTAGGGAAAACCGTTTTTATTGAAGAAAAATTAATGGACGCTGCAACTGTTTTAGGTGCCTGTGGTACTGCCTATGCTATGCGCTATATTCGGGCCAATATACAAGGAGGAATTGAAATAGGATTTAGTGCCAAAGTTGCATCCTTAATTGCCGCACAAACCGTAAAAGGTGCAGCAGAGTTGTTGTTGCAAAGACATACACATCCTGAACAGGAAATAGACAAGGTAACCACTCCAAAAGGATGTACCATAGCGGGTTTGAACGAAATGGAACACCAAGGGTTTAGTTCTTCATTAATTAAAGGAATTATCACTAGTTATAAAAAGATATTGAGCGATATGTAATGCAAGGCAGCAATACTTTAAAAATTCGTATCTAAAAATCTATCACCTAATAAAAGCCTGTGAGCCATTTTCGCAATTGTTTATTTGCCATATTTGTACTTTTTGCAAACAGTATTTTTGCCCAAACAAATTTGGCAAAATCAGAAGATTCTTTAATTGTGCCTAATAAAGCAATGGTTATTGAAAAGGACATTACAGACCTAATAAGAAGCTCCAATAAAAAAGACCAACATAAAATTATTACGGCAACTGATACCTCCAACAATCAACGGTTGTTTTCATTTATTCCAGCAGCCGGTTATTCTTTACAAACTGGGTTAGCAGGAATTTTAAGTGCCAATCTTGCATATTATAATGATACTGCCAAAAATCAAAAAATTTCTAGTATATCAACAAGTGTTACCTATACACAATATAATCAAACGATTGTTCCATTGGTTGCTAATATTTGGTCTAAAAATAATCGATATAATTTTATTTCAGACAATCGGTACATAGATTATCCCTCAAATATTTATGGCATTGGCGGAAGGACTGATCCTAATAAGGGGCACCAGATTGCATTCTATGCGCTCAAATTTCACCAAACAATTTTAAAGTCTATTTCCAATAATTTATACGCAGGACTTGGATATTACTACGATCAGTTTTGGAATATTAAAGTATTAGATTCTGTTACCAAAAGAATGAATGCATTAATTAATCGCCAACTTGGTAAAGGAGAAACATCTTCTAGTATTGCTTTCAAATTAATGTACGATAATAGGCTGAACCAAATCAATGCAAAAAATGGTTGGTATATCAATTTAGTATACAGAGATAGTTATAAGTTTTTGGGTAGCGATAACAATTGGCAATCTTTGTTAGTGGATATTCGCAAGTATATTCCTTTTCCAAAACACAGCAAAAATACACTAGCACTTTGGAGTTTCAATTGGTTAACATTAGGCGGTACAGTGCCTTATTTATTATTACCTAGCACTGGTTGGGATGACCAATATAATACTGGGAGAGGCTATATTCAAGGGCGTTTCAGAGGAAAGAACATGTCTTATTTAGAATCTGAATATCGTTTTAATATTTCAAGAAATGGATTTTTAGGTGGGGTGCTGTTTGGCAATCTGCAATACTTTTCTCCAGATATTTCTGCACAGTTTCAAGTGCTCTCGCCAGGTTATGGCGGAGGTTTGCGCATTAAATTAAACAAGCATTCTGGTGCTAATTTATGTATCGATTATGGTTTTGGAAAAGACGGTTCTCGTGGATTTTTTGTAAATCTTGGAGAAGTATTTTAGCCTAAATAATTAATGTGCTTTTAAGAATTCAATTGCTTTAATGTGTGCGTCTTCGGTGGCTTCTTTATTAAAACTAGGATTACTAGGATTTGCAAAACCATGTCCTGCATCATATTTATAAGCAGTAATTTTTTTGCCAGTACTTAGCATGTCTTGTTCAAATTTAGTAACCATTTCAGGTGAAGGGCTTTTGTCTTTATTTCCAAAAAAACCAATCACATCGCAATTCAAACCTTTTAGTTTTTCTAGATTGGTTTCTGGTCTGCCATAATACATTACACATCCTGCGGCTTGTTTACCTGCTAATAAAGACGTTTGTAAACTCCACATGCCACCAAAACACCAGCCAATCGTATAAATTTTTGCATTACTACCACTATAAGAGATGGCACCTTTTACAATATTTTCTAGTCGATCTATTTTCACACCCTGCATCAGTTTCATAGCACTATCTGGGGTAGCAGCTATTTTGCCGTCATATAAATCAATGGCTAAAATATTTACGTCTGCTAGTTCGCCTGATAGGTTATCGGCTTCTCTTTTAATATAGTCGTTTAATCCCCACCATTCTTGAATAACAAATACCCATTTATTGGTTTTTCGCTTGTTTTTTATTTCATAGCCTTTTGCTTCAGTACCATCTGCCGCCTTAAAACTAATAACAACGCCTTTGGCATCAGCCAATTCAAAAGGGATAGGCGTTTGGTGCATTTGGGCAAATGCAGCGTTGTTAGAAGCTTGTCTAAATTGCTCGCGAACATCGGCATTATAGCAACTGGTATAGCATTCAGGGCTAAGGGCAACCGGAGTTGGTGTTTTATATCTATAACTTAAAAACAACGCTGTTGAGAATGCGGCTAAGGTTAAAAGCAGTATTTTTTTCATAATCCAATTTTTTGTGGGAAAGATTTGCACTTCAAATTAACACTTCTTAACAACGAAAGGTTGAATTTTGTTTGGATATATTTTTCCTCAATTTTTTGCAGTAGGTTTGTATGACCGCTGAGATTTTTTCGTTATTTATTTCCCTTGGTCAAATTACAGAACATTCATTATAGGTAAGAATTAGGCCTAGTTGCTTAATTCAAGCCAATTTTTTGTTTTGTAAATAATCGATCGTGATTGGTGGATTATGCTCTTTTGATATTAGAATTTTAAAAATCTGTTGGTCCGTAAAAAGGCCACACCCATTGAATAATAAATAGAATTATGGCTAAGTACATTTTTGTAACTGGTGGAGTAACCAGTAGTTTAGGTAAAGGAATTATTGCTGCTTCGTTGGCAAAGTTATTACAGGCAAGAGGTTTGAATGTAACCATTCAAAAGTTCGATCCTTATATTAACGTAGATCCAGGAACCCTAAACCCTTATGAACATGGTGAGTGTTATGTAACCGAAGACGGTGCCGAAACCGATTTAGACCTAGGGCACTACGAGCGTTTCTTAAGTAGTTATACTTCTCAGGCAAACAATGTAACCACTGGTCGCATTTATCAAACAGTTATTAATAAAGAAAGAGCGGGTGATTTTTTAGGAAAAACCGTACAGGTTGTTCCCCATATTACCGATGAAATCAAACACAGAATGATGCTGCTTGGTCAAGACGAAAAGTTTGATATTGTAATTACTGAAATTGGTGGAACCGTTGGTGATATTGAAAGTTTGCCATTTATTGAAGCCGTTCGTCAATTGCAGTGGGAACTTCCAGACGAAGACGTGATGGTGGTGCATTTAACACTGATTCCTTATTTAAAAGCGGCCAAAGAATTAAAAACAAAACCTACACAGCATAGCGTTAAAATGCTGAGTGAAACAGGTGTTCATCCAGATATTTTGGTATGCAGAACCGAGCAGCCATTAAACAACGAAATCAAAAGAAAAATTGCGCTTTTCTGTAATGTAAAAACTGATGCAGTCATTGAAGCAATGGATGCCGATACTATTTACGAAGTGCCTTTGTTGATGTTGCGTGAAAAACTAGACCTTATCTGTTTGAAAAAAATGAACATCACCAATTATGCTGAGCCTAATTTAGACAAATGGAAAAGCTTTTTAGATAAATTAAAGTATCCAAAAAGTAAAGTAACTGTTGGTTTGATAGGAAAGTACATTGAACTACAAGATGCCTATAAATCTATATTAGAAAGTTTTGTTCACGCAGGTGCAATGAATGAAGTGAAAGTAGAAGTAGTGAATGTTCATAGCGAGTTTATTACCAATGAAAATGTTTCAGAGAAATTAGCAGGTTTAGACGGATTACTAGTAGCGCCAGGCTTTGGTTTACGTGGTATTGAAGGAAAAATAATTGCCGTGAAATATGCGCGTGAAAAAGGATTGCCATTCTTTGGAATTTGTTTGGGTATGCAAATGGCAGTGATTGAATTTGCAAGAAATATATTAGGATTAAAAGACGCACATTCTACCGAAATGGATGCTAATTCAAGCAATCAAGTAATTAGCATTATGGAAGAGCAAAAGAAAATAAAATTAATGGGTGGAACAATGCGTTTGGGTGCTTATCCTTGCGAAATACAGGAAGGAAGTTTGGCGCACCAAATTTACGGAACTACACATATCAGTGAGCGACATAGACATCGTTATGAATTTAACAACGACTATTTAAACCAATTCCAAGAAAACGGAATGATTGCTAGCGGAACCAATCCAGATACAGATTTGGTGGAGATCGTTGAAATTCCAAATCATCCATTTTTCATTGGGGTGCAATACCATCCTGAACTAAAAAGTTCCGTTGAAATTCCAGCGCCTTTGTTTGTAGGATTTATTGCAGCCGCAAAGAAATACAATGAACAAAGTAATATTGGAAAGAAAAAATCTGCATCAAGCATAGAAAAATAATACCATCATTTACAAAAAGAAAAACATGCGTATTGTTCGAATATTTTTTTTGAGTCTTGTTGTTTTAGTTGCAACATTCAGTGCAATGGCCCAGCCAATGCAAGGGATTAAATGGAATAAGCAAGGCACTGGTTATTTTGCTGTAGAATCAGGTGAAATTGTATACAATGATTTAAATTCTATTCAGAAAAAAACAATTGTTACAAAAGCGCAATTAACACCAACTGGTACCACAAAGCAATTGTCTATACGTAATTTTTTCTTTTCTGAAGATGCAAAAAAATTATTGATTTA
This sequence comes from uncultured Bacteroidota bacterium, assembly GCA_903831935.1. Classification (GTDB taxonomy): domain Bacteria; phylum Bacteroidota; class Bacteroidia; order Chitinophagales; family Chitinophagaceae; genus Sediminibacterium. The sequence continues at coordinate 8,701 of CAIKZP010000143.1, forward strand.
TACCAATAGCAAAAAAGTTTGGCGTTATGATACACGTGGAGATTATTGGGTGTTAGATATTGCAACTAGTACCCTAAAACAATTAGGAAAAGGCAAGCCTGAATCTTCTTTAATGTTTGCTAAGTTTTCGCCAAATAGTTTAAAAGTTGCTTATGTTTCTGAATACAATATTTATTCAGAAGACCTATCTACCGGAAAAATTGAACAACTTAGTTTTGGTGGTAGCAGAAAAAAAATCAATGGCACATTCGACTGGGCTTATGAAGAAGAGTTTTTTTGTAGAGATGGATTTAGGTGGAGCCCAGATAGCAAGCAGATTGCTTATTGGCAAATGGATGCAAAAATCACGCGCGAACATTTAATGATTAATAATACCGATTCTATTTATCCTTTTGCTGTGCCTGTAGAATATCCAGTAGCCGGAGAAGCGCCTTCTCCATTTAAAATTGGGGTTGTAGCATTAAATAATCCTACCATTACCAAATGGATGCAAATTCCAACAGATCCTATATTACAATCGTATGTGCCAAGAATGGAATGGGCGGCAAACAGCACACAATTAGTTGTTCAACATTTAAATCGCAAGCAAAATGAATCGGAAATTCTTTTGTGCGATGTAGTTACTACAAAAACAAATCCTATCTATCACGAATCAGACCAAGCGTGGATTGATATTTTAGCATTATGGGATGAAAAATATTCCTATGGTGGTTGGGATTGGATTGAAAATGGAAATGCTTTTTTATGGGCCAGTGAAAAAGACGGATGGCGTCATTTATATCGTATTAGCAGAGACGGAAAATCGCAAACATTAATTACCAATGGCAAATATGATGTCATGCAAATAAGTGCCATTGATGAAAAAAATGGTTATCTCTATTTTGAAGCATCTCCAGACAATGCCACGCAAAAATATTTGTATCGAACTAAATTAGATGGCACAGGAACTGCAATGCGTGTTACACCAGCTAATCAGCCTGGAACCCATAGCTATACACTATCTCCAAATGCCATTTTTGCAAAACATTCTTTTACTAATTATTATACCCCGAATATTTCTGAGTGGGTAAAACTAAATACGCATCAACCAATTGATGGCGACAAAGTAAATAAAGCGATTCAAGTATCAGACAAATCTAAAATCAATCTCGAATTTTTTACCATCACCACTTCAGAAGGGGTAACCATGGATGCTTGGATGTCTAAGCCTGCTAATTTTAATCCTGCAAAAAAATACCCTGTTTTATTTTATGTATATACAGAGCCTTGGGGCCAAAATGTAAAAGACGAATACGGCGTAGGAAATGATTATTTGTTTAGAGGCGATTTAGCACAAGAAGGATATTTTTATATTTCAATCGATAATAGAGGCACACCAGTTCCAAAGGGAAGAGCTTGGCGCAAATCGATCTACAAAAATATTGGACAAGTAAATATTAGAGACCAAGCATTGGCCGCAAAAGAAATTTTAAAATGGCCTTATATTGATAGTTCACGTATTGCTGTTTGGGGATGGAGTGGTGGTGGATCGGCTACCCAAAACTTACTTTTCCAATATCCTGAAATTTATAAAACGGGTGTTGCTGTAGCAGGTGTGGCTAACCAATTAACTTACGATAATCTGTACCAAGAAAGATATATGGGATTGCCGCAAGAAGACAAATCAGGATTCATAAAAGGTTCGCCCATTACCTATGCAAAGAACTTAAAAGGAAATCTGTTGCTTATTCATGGAACTGGCGATGATAATGTACACTATTCAAATATGGAGATGTTGGTGAATGAATTGGTAAAATATGGCAAACAATTTCAAATGATGAGTTATCCAAACCGCACCCATTCTATATCTGAAGGACCTGGTACTTTTAACCATTTGTCGCAATTGTATACCGATTATATCAGAAAAAATTGTCCCGGAGGGGCTAAATAAGCCAATAAGACAATCTTTAGCGGCTATTTACGTACAAAATAGTCCTGTTTTAATAGATTGATAAATTTATAATTCCTGATTCTCAATCTAAACTGCAAATAGTACCTTTGCCGCTCAATAAAATTCAATATGAAGACAGACAAGAATTCGATTATAGGTTTCGTACTGTTAGGGATTCTGTTTTTTTTATACTTCTGGGTAACCAATAAGCAACAAAATGCTTTATTAGAGGTAAAGAAAAAACAAGAAGATTCACTTGCAAGAATAGCTGCTAGTAGAATGAAAGTGGTAGATACCGTAACCGCAAAAATCGATTCTATTAGAAGAGATTCTGCTTATCGCGTTTCTGCTGCAGGAAATTTCACTACTGCTGCTCAAGGTACCGAGCAATTGATTGTTGTTGAGAATGAGGTAATGAAAGTGAACTTTTCTAATAAAGGAGGAAAAGTACATAGTGTGGTACTTAAAAAATACTTATCGCACGATGGTCAGCCGGTTGTTTTATCAGGTTCAAAAGATCAATTAGGTTATGCAGTTAATACTGGGAATAATCAATCAACTCAAACAGGTGAATTATACTTTGCTGCCAATCCAATTGTAAAAAATGCAGATGGCTCACAAGTAGTTCGATATAATTTACAAGCAAGCAATGGCGAAAGTATTTTACACGAGTACACTATTCAGCCAACTGCTTATATGATTGATTGGAATCTAGCTTTAACAGGTGCCGATAAATTACTTAGCCAAGGTCAATTAAATATGGTTTGGCATTCAGTTACAGAGCAGCACGAAAAGACTGCGGTATACGAGCGTCAGATGTCGAATATTTGTTTCTCAGAAGGAAATGAGTTTGATTATATCTCTGCCAAAACAGAACGTAAATTCGAAAAGCCAGTTCAGTGGTTAAGTGTTGTTCAACAGTTTTTTAATACCACGCTAATTTCCAAAAACAGTTTTACTGCAGGTGCTGTAAACTGGTCGCGTAAAACAGATTCAACTACCGAACTTGCAACAATAGATGCGAATTTACAAATGAAACTACCTGTACAAAATGTAGTTTCTGTTCCGCTACAATTATATTATGGTCCTAGTGATTTTAATATTCTAAAAAAGCAGGCGCCAGAAATGGACAAGATTGTGAATTTGGGTAGAGATATGTATTCATTTGTCCGTCCAATTAACAAATACATTGTAATGAACGTATTTGATTTCTTTGCAGGATTTGTAAAGAATTTTGGCTGGGTAGTATTATTGCTAACATTGTTTATACGTTTGGTAACCGCTCCTTTAACTTATAGTAGTTATTTAAGCGGTGCAAAAATGAAAGTGTTGCGTCCGGAGTTAGACACATTAAAAAAGAAGTTTGGCGAAGACCAACAAGGTTTTGCCATGGAGCAAATGAAATTATTTAGAGAGGCAGGTGTGAATCCTCTTGGCGGATGTATTCCAGCCTTGTTACAGATTCCTATCTTCTTTGCCTTGTATAGTTTCTTTAATTCTAATATAGCACTTCGTGGTCAAGCATTTTTGTGGAGTACAGATTTATCGTCTTATGATGTAATAGCAAGGCTTCCATTCACTATTCCAATGGGATTTGGAGACCATATTAGTTTGTTTACTATTACCGCAGTACTTACTAGCTTTTTAATATCAATCTACAACATGAGCATGACTCCAACGCAAGACAATCCTGCGTTAAAGTATATGCCTTATATTTTCCCTTTCATGTTGTTGTTTATTTTTAACCGACTACCATCGGCACTTACTTGGTACTACACAGTTTCAAACGTAGTTACTTTAGGACTCCAATTTGTTATTCAGAATTATATCATTAACCACGATAAAATTTTAGCAAATATTGAGGTTAAGCGTAAAGCACCTAAAAAGCAAAGTAAATGGCAGGAGAAATATTCTCAAATGATGGAAAGCCAGAAAAAAGTGCAAGACTTAAAAGAGCGCAATCAAAAAAAATTAAATAAATAATTAGAGAGGATGTATCAACAAAAGATACATCCTCTTTTTTTTCAAATCTATGTTGCGTTTAGTTTTTTATAATACTAAACAACAAAGTTTTTTAACTTTAATACTGCTGCTTTTTTTGTAACATTGAGTAATAATTAAATAGAGTAAATGAAGCGTGTTTTATTGATAGTAGGAATATGCTTAAGTAATACCTTGTTTGCTATTGCACAACAACGTGTAGTAGCCGAATGCACCGTTCAATTTAGAATAACACTCGAAGATCTAAAGGCCAATAAAGACGTGCAAAATGCTGTTCAATTAAGTAACAAAACTGTTTACATAAAAGGGAATGATTGCAGGATAGATTTAATGAGTCCATCACTAAACCAATCTATTATTTACGAAAAATTAAACGGCTCAGCTGTGGTATTGCGTGAATTTGGCAATAATAAATTCATGACAAAACTTTCTCCAGAAAAATGGATAGCAGCAAATAAACAATACGATGAAATGAGCATAAGCCTAATGGATGAAACTAAAATCATTTTAGGATACGATTGTAAAAAAGCAGTAATCAGTTTAAAAGATGGAAGTGTTTATACATTATTTTACGCAACAAGTATTACACCTTCAGTTAAAGAGTTTGAATATCCGTTTAGAGATCTGCCTGGCTTTGTGCTAGAATACCAAATAAAGGAATTTGGAGAAAGCATCGTAAACTATAAAGCAGTTAAAATTAATTTGAGTCCAGTACAAGCGTCGAAATTTGATATCCCTACAAGTGGGTATCGGATATTAAACTAGCAGAAATAATTAATTAGAAAATAGAAGTTCGAAGATTAACTAGTAATGAAAAAATACTAGTGGTGCATTGGAACAGGTGTTTTGAATTTAGTAGGCACTTTCACCTTGAATTTATAAGGATACACATAAGTGGTGTTTCCATTATCAAAACGTAACATAGAACTAATTTCAGAAGGATTTTGTTGGTCTTTAGAGCCAATTAATTGGGTGCCTCTAAATTGCATACTAGCTTTCATAGAAGAATAAGTTAAACTTTTATGAGACAAGCTGCTTAAGTTTTTCAATGAATATTTGCTGTTTTTAGCCTTTTCATCTACTAAACCTGTGAATGAGAATGCAGCATAAGCTACCTGTATTGCCATAATAAATAGGGCAGATATGGTAACTTTTTGTATGGTTTGCTTACAATTCATTTGCTCGAAGGTAAACTATTTCTTAAAAATATCACAATTATCTTAATATTAATAAGACGCACGAAATACAAAAAAGTTGCCTCAATATTAAAATAAAATAAAAAAAAGTTTTATATTCAATAAACTGACCGTCCGATGAGAGAAAATCCATACCGCGAAGACCGAGAGGAACTCAAAGAACTCTTGCTACAATACCAAAATTTAAAATCAGGACGTGCCCATTCTTTTTTAGAAGAAGATGCTTTTGAACAGATTATAGCCTACTACGACGACAAAGACGATATCAACGAAGCCCTCGAAGCGGCAGAAATTGCCCTAGAGCAATTCCCTTATTCTGCTCATTTAATGATTAAAAAAGCAGATTTACTACTAGCCAATAGAAAATACCAAGATGCCTTAAACATTTTGGAAACAGCTGAATTGTATGATAGCAATGATGTTAACCTCTATATTTTAAAAACCGACGCATATTTAGCATTAGACCAACAAGCCAAAGCAGTAACCTTATTAGAAGATGCCTTGCAGTTGTTTCAAGGGGAGGAGCGACTTGATTTGCTATTTGAATTAGCAGATGTTTATGACGACTATGAAGAATTCGATAAAGTTTTCGACTGTTTGAAATTAATTTTAGAAGAAGAACCTAATAACGAAGAAGCCCTATACAAAATTTGTTTTTGGACAGACTTTACAGGTAGAAATGAAGAGAGCATACATCTCCACCAACAAATTATTGAAGACTTTCCATACAGTGAATTAGCTTGGTTTAATATGGCAGCTGCCTACCAAGGATTAAAGTTGTACGAAAAATCAATTGATGCATACAAATACGCCGTAGCCATTGATGAAAAATTCGATTATGCTTATCGTAATATGGGGGATGCATATTTGCGATTGCGTAAATACAAAGAAGCCATTGAAGTACTAGAAAGGGTATTAGAACTATCCCGCCCAGAAGATGTAATTTATGAAGCCATTGGCCATTGTTACCATCGAATGGGAAATTTTGCACAAGCCCGATTTAATTATAAAAAAGCAGTGCATTTAAATCCAGACGATAGTAAACTACACTATAAAATTGCTGTTACTTATATGCTCGAAGAGCAATGGCAGCCTGCAATCAAGCAGTTAGACAATGCCATGCGGATACACCGTTCTATTACTGAGTACAATTTAGCAATGGGCGAATGCCGAATGCATTTGGGCCAATTTAAAGAAGCGATTCAATATTTTAATTTAGTAGTCCGTCAAAAAACAAAAAATGTAGCAGGATGGGAAGCGCTAATTAAATGTTTGCTCAGTGCAACTTATTACGACGATGCATTATTGCAGTCAATTAATGCCATGAAAGCAACCGAAGGCAAACCTGTTTTTTTATTTTACCAAAGCACCGCACTCTTCTTAAATGGCAAATCAAAAGAAGCCCTTTTAAAATTAGAGATGGCAATGGAAAAATCGCCAAAGCAATTAAAAAAATTCATAGATCTAAATCCTTCTATATTACAAAACAGCCAAGTGGTAGATATTTTGGCTAGGTATAAGAAAGGAAAAAAGATTTGATAAGGCTGTGGCCATCAGTTTTATGCATTGCTAAATAAAGTCATTTGATTATTGTATTTTTGCGCCTGAAAAACATACATAATGAATTTTAATTTAACACAAATACCAGAACGTACTGCAAAACCTAGGTCTCATGGCATAACAATGGTTATGGACAAAGGATTGAGTATTCCAGAAGTGCACAATTTCATGAGTGTTGCTGGTCCGCACGTAGATGTGATTAAATTAGGGTTTGGTACTGCTTATGTTACACCAAACTTAAGAGAGAAAATAGAAGCGTATCAGTCTTATGGTATGCCCATATATTTTGGAGGTACTTTATTCGAAGCATTTTTAATTCGCAATCAATTCGACGATTATTTAAACATATGTAAAGACTACGGAATAAATTATGTTGAAGTAAGCGACGGATCTATAAGCATTCCACATCCAGAAAAATGTGGCTATATAGAAAAACTAACCAAACATTTTACTGTTTTAAGTGAAGTAGGAAGTAAAGATGCCGCACATATTATCCCTCCTTATAAATGGATAGAATTGATGCGTGCAGAATTAGAAGCAGGTTCAACTTATGTAATAGCAGAAGCCCGCGAAGCAGGTAATGTAGGGATATACAGAGGAACAGGTGAAGTGCGTGAAGGGTTGGTGCAAGAAATTTTAACACAAATTCCAGCAGAAAAAATACTTTGGGAAGCACCACAAAAAGCACAACAATTATACTTTCTTGAACTAATAGGCTGTAATGTGAACTTAGGAAATATTGCACCCAACGAAGTCATTGCATTAGAAGCAATGCGTATTGGTTTAAGGGGCGATACATTTGAGTTGTACCTAGATAAATAAATCAACATGCGTTATTTTGGTTTATTAGGCTATCCACTTTCGCATTCTTTCTCTCAGAAATATTTCACTGATAAATTTCTTGCAGCAGGAATTACTAACTGCGTTTATGAGAATTTTTCAGTGCCAGAAATTGCATTATTTAAAACCATTTTGGCCAATCAACCTGCGCTAGAAGGATTCAATATAACGATCCCTTATAAAAGAGAGGTGTTGTCATTTTTAAACAGTGCAACCGATTCTGTCAATAAAATGGGCGCCTGCAATTGTGTGAAAATTACCAATGGAAAATTGGTAGGATATAATACAGATATTGTTGGGTTCAAACAATCACTCTTACCCTTTTTAAAACCTTATCACCAAAAGGCCTTAATACTTGGTACAGGGGGGGCTTCATCGGCAGTAGAATATGTTTTAAATGAATTATCTATTCCGTATCAATTTGTTTCTCGTGTGGCTACAGCAACTGCTATTAGTTATAATTCGCTCGATGCCGCAATGCTACAATCACACAAATTAATTATCAATGCTACGCCTCTTGGCATGTATCCAAATGTGCAAGATTGTCCGGCAATTCCTTATGAATTATTAACGCCTGAGCACCATCTTTTCGATTTAATATATAACCCTGCCGAAACAAAGTTTTTAGCCGAAGGGAAACGTATGGGAGCAAGCATTCAAAATGGTTTGGAAATGCTTGTATTGCAAGCAGAAGAAAGTTGGCGTATTTGGAATGAGGCCAATTAGTGCTGTTAGTTTTTTATTAAATGGCGCTCAAAAAATCAATCAATTTTTTCATGGCTTTTTTTCTATGACTGTAAGTGTTTTTTTCAATCATAGTCATTTCTGCAAAAGTTTTCGTAGCGCCATTGGGTACAAAAATTGGATCATATCCAAATCCATCAAACCCTTTCTGCAATTGAACAATAACGCCTTCGCAAATTCCTTCAAACAAGTATTCTTTGTTCTGCCAAATTAAAGAAATAACCGTTCTAAACTGTGCATTTCTATTTTCAATTCCAGTTAAATTTTCTAATAACAAATTAATATTGTCCTGAAAATTTCTACCATCTCCGGCATACCTTGCGCTTTTTACACCAGGTGCGCCGCCAAGAGAAAATACTTCTAACCCAGTATCTTCACTAAAACAATTTTTTTGTGTTAGTTGATGTATAGTGGTTGATTTTTCAGTGGCATTTGCTTCGAGGGTATCGTGTGGTTCAGGTATATCAATATCTATACCCGCTTCTTTGAGTGTAGTAATTTCAAATCTATCAGTTAAAACCAATCGAATTTCAGTTACTTTATTTTGGTTATTGGTTGCAAAAACTAGTGCAATTTTTTCGGATTCCATTCAGTTCAAATAGTGGTTAGTATAAATTTGGTTGGTATTTTCAGCAACTATAATTGGAACATTTTTTTCAAGCTCATCCAAAGTTTCCCCTTTTCTGTTTTAGCCGCAATTGAATCGCCATCCATAACACTTAATGCAGGCGCTAAAAGCAGCTGACAATTATTATAAACAACAACTTCATAAGCTTGTAGGGCTGAAGAGATTAGTAGTTCAGTAGGGCTTACATCAAAAAGGATTAAAAATTTCGGTTGATTTTTTTGTTCAATTTCAGTAAACAATATTGGGGTATTCGCTAAATTAACAAGGGCAATGTCTCCAAGGTTAAGTTTACAAGCTGTTAAAATATTTGATAAAAATTGTAAGTGTTTGTCGTTTATATAGGCAGCATCTAATTCTTTAACAATAATGGTAATTTGTTTGCCATTATTACCCAAATACCATTGTTTGTTTAAATCAGCTGTAACCCTCTGCTGTTCTACTTTTGGCGCTTTAGGTGCAACTGGTTTTTCTATGATTTTTTCAGTACTAACAATATCCGTTCCAAGAACCAAATTATTGCCATATAAATTAGCAATTACAAAGTCTGGGAGTATTATTTTTTGGGTTGACATAGTAGAAATCAAATATTAACGCTTGTTAGTTTTTGTTTTTTTCGTTTCTTTGCAACAAATATAAAACTATGGCAGCAGGAGTGGATATAAAGATTACAAAAATACCGGTTAGTAAGTTATCTGAAATGAGTCTTGAAAACATTCCTTTTGGTAAATATTTTACCGATCATATGCTAGAAGCAGATTATATAAATGGCGAGTGGACAAATATTACTATCAAACCCTATCAATTATTGCATTTAGACCCTGCATTGTCTGCAATACATTATGGTCAATCTATTTTTGAGGGTATCAAAGCCTATCGAAATGATCAAGGAGAGGCTTTTATATTTAGACCCAAAGAAAACTTCAAAAGGTTTAATTTATCTGCAGAAAGAATGTGTATGCCTGCTATACCACAAGAATTGTTCATGGAAGGCATGCGTACCCTTATTGAGCTAGACAAAAATTGGATTCCTTCGCAAAAAGAACATTCCTTATATATTAGACCATTCATGTTTGCAACAGATGTAATGTTAGGTGTTCGTCCATCGGAGACTTATAAATTCATGATTTTGTTGAGCCCAACAGGTCCGTATTTTGCGGCACCTATGAAAATTCTTGTTGAAGAAACCTATACCCGCGCAGCACCTGGTGGGGTTGGATTTTCAAAAAATGCAGGAAACTATGGCGGTAGTTTAATAGCAGCACGTCAAGCAAATAAACTAGGCTACGACCAAGTTTTATGGACCGATGCTTTCGAACACAAATGGTTGCAAGAAGTAGGAATGATGAATGTAGTTTTTATCATTAATGGGATTGCTATTACACCATCATTAGAGGAAGGAACTATTTTGAAGGGCGTTACCAGAGATAGTGTGTTAACGTTATTACAAGAAATGGGTATCCCTGTTGAAGACCGTCCTATTAATGTAGATGAATTAATTGCAGCATACCAAGCAGGTCAAGTACAAGAAGTTTTTGGTGTAGGTACTGCAGCAACGATTGCCCCAATAAAAGAAATGAAATACAAAGAGCATATTCTTCAGTTCAATGTTGATAGTTGGATAATTGCGCCTTCACTTAAAAAACAATTGGATGATATCAGATACAGTAAAGTAGCTGATACACATGGTTGGATGATTAAAGTATAATTTTAATTACATCTCAGCTTTTTGTTTAAGGGCATTTATTTTTTTATTTGTGTATCCTGATTTTTTGTTTTTTTAATTCCATAGCCAATACCTGCCGCCATTAGTAAACAAATGCCGCCGTCAATTGGAACATCTTGTGTGTCTGGTGAGAAGCCTGGTACCACAACTTGTAAAGGATGCATCATTGCTATTAAATGAACAATCATCATCAGTTTTAAAAATCTAATCATTTTAAATATGATTTAAAGTTTGATGATTTTATGAACTGATTTTCCAGCGGCATTAAAAAGGCTAACATAATAAATGCCAGCAGGTAGTTGTTTTAATTGATAACTAATCTGTAAATCGTTACTATTAATTGAACTGTTTGCAAAAACCAATTGGCCACTTGTATTGTGTATTTGAATATGGGTTGGCGTTGAACTTTTAGTCAACCATTTTATTGTAAGCCAATCATAAAATGGATTGGGATATAAGTGTACATCAATATTTAGATTGTTTTCTGCAATTAAATTATTTGTTAAAGGCTTTAATACTATTTCAAATCTATTCACACCCTTGGTTTCTGATTCATTCGAAATAGTAAAGTCATAATTAAAACCAATGTCAATGGGCATTATTTGTTTAGTGTACTTGTCATGAAAATATAATTCAACACCTGCTATTTTATTTGTTTGTAAAGATTTTAAATGAAAGGTTCCTTCCATTGCTGTTTCAATGCCAAGTGGAATAGTTGAATCTTTATTATAAGTGCTAGTATTGATAGATAATTTTTCGCCGCTATTGCTTATGCTATAAAAATTAAGTTCAGGATTATTTATTTTTAAAGCATCAAATTTATCAACACCATTGTTTGCTGAAGGGTCTAAAATTAGCAAGTGTCTATCCCAAAAAATACTATCAGATTCTATACTTAATTCTAATTGATTTAAGTTTGATTGGGCTCCGCCAAATACAGTGGTAGTAGGGTTGGCAATTACTTTCGCATTTTCAGTAAATTGAATAAAGTTCTCTGAACTAGTATCGGTAGTTTGAACAAAAAACGCAGCAAAAGCAGGAAGGCAAACACTATTAGAAAAAGGATAACTGCTGTATCCGCCTTTTGTACCTTGTTGTGGATTCCAAATAAAATAATTAGTGCTTACATTATTTCCAATGTTTAGTTGGCGCATATCAATACAAGAAGCATAAGGGTTTCCTACTAAATTAAATCCTGCATTAGTATTGCTTTTAGCTAAATATACTTTTTGGTTGCCTGTATTTAATTCGCCAGATAAGTTGATAGTAATAGGAGATGGCACATAACTACCCGCCGTTAAGCCTTCTCCAATTTTTCCTCTAATTAATACCCTAATACCTTGCATTGGATTCCATGCATTATTACCAATTCCATTAGTGTTTGTAAATGGAATCCAACCTTGGTCATTGCTAGTTCCATCGCCCAATAATGGGTTATACCAAAAGCTAGATGGATTATTGGTAGCAGTGGTTGTGAATCCATTTACAGATCCAGCTTGTCCGGTAATGTTTACACTATTAGTTAAATCAAATAAGCCAATAGAATTGGTAAATGGATGCGATAAAAATCGAAAAGTTCTTTTGCCACCAGGTATATATTGTTGCACTACAACCTTACCAATAATTAATGCGCCAATGCCCAACTTATCAAGCATAGCTGTACCATTATTGTCGGCTGATAAAACTAAATTTCCATTACTAATTAATGTACTACTATCTTTAAGTACCACAGTTCCAGGGTCTATTCCTGCTTTTATTTGTAGTGAATTTCCAAGCGTTAAAACGGCTTTATTAAATAGAATAAGGTTATTTAATATTGCAGCAGATGAATCGAATTTAACTGTGCCTGCATCTCCTGTAATATATAGTAATGAGGTGTTTGATCCTGCTAACTTTCCCAATCCTTCATTTGCAAAATTCGCTACAGATAATGTGTTGCCATTAATGCCTAATACAATTCCAGAATCAATAGATAGTTTTGATAAAATAAAATTGGTTGTTAAATTTTGAAGTCCGTTACGATTCGATAAAACATAAGTATAGCTTGCTTCTTGAAAAGAAATTGGCGAATTACCAGAACCATCTTTTTCAATTCCCCAGGTATTTAAATCTGTAATATTTCCTGTTGATTTGCTATAATAATTTAACGATACAGAAAAATTCCAATTCGGCAAATTAGTAAAACGGGTATTACTTCTTGTCCAATTAATAGTATTGCCAATGGATGTTAGAATATCATTTTTTGTTCCTTTTAAATTGGTAATATTAAAATACTGATCATCCGTTTCTATACTAAAGTCTTTTGCAGATATTCCGTTAATTAAACCAGGTGGAAGCCATGACTGCGTTGTTGTTGGAGTACCTGTTGCAAGCCATGTGTTGGAAGCTAGTGCGTAAATAAATACAGGATTAGTTTCTGTTCCTTGAAATGCAATTAGTTGGTCGCCACTGGCCGAGAAACCCGAAACTGCAGTAGAAGAAACGGTTCCTAAACTTGCCACGGGGCTTGTTCCAGTGCTGCTAAAACTTACTGTTATAGTAGTGCCTTTTAATACACCCGAACTAGGGGCGGTCCAAGAATGAACACCTTCTGAGCTTGTTGCAAATGCTGGATTAGCTGATGACCCATTCCAACCCTTTTCTGAAAATTGAATTTTAGTATTTGCAGCAATGTCTACTAGTGTTACAAAAGCAAACTGGTCGTTATTGTCTGTTTGAAAAGCAATAATGGCAATATCTCCTGCCTGTAAGTTTGAAAGCTGCGAAAAAGATGAAAAACATAGGCTCAAACAACAAATACTTATAAAAAATCTAAAAATCATGGCTTTATTATTAAGAATCCAAAATAAATTTTACGCTTGCTGACTACCAAGCCATTTAACTAGAATGGGTGAAATCAAAGCATATTTTGGGTGAATGAGCTAAAAACCATGTTTTTTTAGCGGGGGCTAAAATTATTTTTTACAGCCCCAAAATCAGTCAAAATATAATTTAAGAGCGGAGAACCGGTTTTTTGACCGTATTTTTGGCACTTAATTTCATTTTTTAGGGCGTTTTGAAAAATAGTCGTGGAAAACTTTTGAAAACATTTTGGTTTTTCACATTCAGCCATTACCTTTGCCGTCCGAAATTTTAAACGTATAGAATGCCTACAATACAGCAATTAGTTAGAAAAGGCCGCGAGATAATCAGGGCTAAAAGTAAATCAAGAGCTTTGGACGCATGTCCTCAGCGCCGTGGTGTTTGTACCAGGGTTTACACGACAACCCCTAAAAAACCAAACTCTGCCTTACGTAAGGTGGCTAAGGTGCGTTTAACCAACAAAATAGAGGTTATCGCTTATATTCCTGGTGAAGGTCACAACCTTCAAGAACACAGTATCGTGTTAATTCGCGGTGGTCGTGTTAAGGATTTGCCGGGTGTACGTTACCATATTGTTCGTGGTAGCTTGGATACTGCCGGTGTTAAAGACCGCAAAAAGAGCCGTTCTAAGTATGGTACTAAGAAAGAAAAGGCTAAGAAATAATTATATATAACAACAACCAGCTAATTCATACACCTCATGCGTAAAGCACAAGCAAAAAAATTACCTCTAGCTCCAGACGGACGTTTTAACGATAAATTAGTTACCCGTTTCATTAATAATTTAATGTGGCAAGGTAAAAAAAGTACTGCTATCAATATTTTTTATGATGCAGTGGATAAAGTTTCTAAAGTAACTAGTGAAGATGGTTACGAGGTTTGGAAAAAAGCAATTGCCAACGTAACGCCTGCTGTAGAAGTACGTAGCCGTCGTATTGGTGGTGCAACTTTTCAAATTCCTGCTGAAGTTCGTGCAGATCGTAAAATTTCTTTAAGCATGAAATGGTTAATCCGTTACAGCCGCGAAAGAAATGGTCGTACAATGGCCGACAAATTGGCTAATGAAATCATGGCTGCTGCAAAAGGCGAAGGTGCTGCTTTCAAAAAGAAAGAAGATACACACCGTATGGCTGAGGCGAACAAAGCGTTCTCTCACTTTAAAGTATAATTCGATTGATTGCAATATTTTAAAAAACCTCATTCATTTGAGGTTTTTTTATGCCCATTACGCACTGAAATCAGCTAAATTTTACAAGCTTGTCTTACTGATTTAGCATGTTTTTATAACAATTAGAATTAATTCTTTGTGAACCCCTTGTTCAATCGCTATAATTACTACCTTTGCCGCTCGAAAAATTTGAAGCTTACTTCAAAATAAAACTTTAAACAAGAACTCTATATGGCGGACTTGAAATTACAACGCAACTTTGGTATTGCTGCGCACATTGATGCGGGTAAAACCACTACTACCGAGCGTATCCTACGCTACACAGGTATGATTCATAAGATTGGTGAGGTGCATGATGGTGCAGCCACAACCGACTGGATGGAACAAGAAAAGGAGAGGGGTATTACAATTACCTCAGCAGCAGTTAGCTGTGAGTGGAAGTTTCCTACCAACAAGGGTACGGCTGATGCCAATACCAAATCTTACTATTTCAATATCATTGATACCCCAGGCCACGTGGATTTTACTGTAGAAGTAGAACGTTCTATGCGTGTATTGGATGGTTTGATCGCACTTTTTTCTGCGGTTGATGGTGTTGAACCTCAGTCAGAAACTGTATGGCGTCAAGCTAACCGTTATAAAGTTCCTCGTATTGGATTCGTTAACAAAATGGATCGTTCAGGTGCAGACTTTTTAATGGTAGTTCATCAAGTGAAAGAAATGTTAGGTGCTAATGCAGTACCACTTCAGTTGCCAATTGGCGCAGAAGATGATTTCATTGGCGTGGTGGATTTAATTACCATGAAAGGTGTGATTTGGGATATGGAAACAGAAGGTATGACTTTCAAAGAAATTCCTGTTCCTGCAGACCTAGTTGAAGAAGCAAATGAGTGGAGAGCTAAACTAATTGAATCTGTTGCTGAATACGACGACAATTTAATGGAAAAATTCTTCGAAGATCCTGCTTCAATTACTGAAGAAGAGGTACACGAAGCAATTCGTAAAGCTTGTATCGACTTAAGTATTGTTCCAATGATGTGTGGTTCTTCTTTCAAAAACAAAGGAGTTCAAACAGCATTAGATGCGGTATGTCGTTATTTGCCTAGCCCTGTAGATGTTGAAGACACTGTAGGGATTAATCCTGAAACTGGCGAAACCGTTACGCGTAAACCAAATGCAAAAGAACCTTTTGCTGCTTTGGCTTTTAAAATCATGACTGATCCTTTCGTTGGTCGCTTGGCGTTCTTCCGTTGCTACTCTGGTCATTTAGATGCTGGTTCTTATGTACTAAATGTTAGAAGTGGTAAAAAAGAGCGTATCAGCCGTATCATGAAAATGTTTGCGAACAAACAAAACCCAATCGATTTTATCGAAGCAGGTGATATTGCAGCAGCAGTAGGATTTAAAGAAATTAAAACGGGTGATACTTTGTGTGATGAAAATCATCCAATCACTCTAGAGAATATGTTTATTCCTGAACCCGTTATCTCTGTAGCTGTTGAGCCTAAAACTCAAGCAGACGTTGATAAAATGGGTATGGCTATTGCAAAATTAGTGGAAGAAGATCCTACATTACGTGTAAAAACTGATGAAGATACTGGCCAAACTATTTTGTCTGGAATGGGAGAATTACACCTTGAAATTATCGTTGACCGTATGCGTCGCGAATTCAAAGTAGAAATCAACCAAGGTAATCCACAGGTTGCTTATAAAGAGGCATTCGGAAATACTATTGAGCACCGTGAAGTGTTGAAGAAACAGTCTGGTGGTCGTGGTAAGTTTGCCGATATTCAATTTGCAATCGGACCAGCTGATGCTGAGTGGTTAACTGAAAATCCAGGAAAAGCTTTCCAATTCAAAAACGATTTGTTTGGTGGATCAATTCCAAAAGAATTTGTTCCTGCTATTCAAAAAGGATTTGAAACTTCAATGACAACTGGCGTTCTTGCCGGATACCCTGTAGTTTCTATGAAAGTCCGTGTGTTCGACGGTAGCTACCACCAAGTGGATTCAGATGCAATGTCTTTTGAATTGTGTGCTAAAGGCGGTTTCCGCGAAGCAGGACGCAAAGCAAAACCAACTTTGCTTGAACCAATCATGCGTGTTGAAGTAGTTACCCCTGATCAATACATGGGTGATGTTACCGGTGACTTGAACCGTCGTCGTGGAATGTTAGAAGGTATGGATACCCGTGGTAATGCACAGGTAATTAAAGCGAAAGTGCCTTTGAGCGAAATGTTTGGTTATGTAACCCAATTGCGTTCAATGTCTTCTGGTCGTGCATCTTCTACCATGGAATTCAGTCATTATTCTCCTGCACCTAATAATATTGCTGAAGAAGTAATAGCAAAGGCTAAAGGAAAAGTAAAGTCTGAAGACTAGTAGTATTATAAAAAACAATGATATACAGCCCTGCTCTTAATTGAGTAGGGCTTTTTTGTGACATATTTGTATGGGTTTTTGCACCAAAATGCCCATTTGGGTATATTTTTCATTTTATTTTAAAGAAATTCACAAAAAACTTCTAAAAATAGTTGCCCAATCAATTGCAGCCCCTTACCTTTGCAACCCCAATCAGAAAATTGGGTTTTGTATATGTCTCAAAGAATCAGAATCAAATTACAATCTTACGATCACAATTTAGTAGACAAGTCTGCTGAGAAAATCGTTAAAACCGTTCGTAGTACTGGTGCAGTAGTTACAGGTCCAATTCCTTTGCCAACGCATAAGAAGATCTTTACTGTACTTCGTTCTCCACACGTAAATAAGAAAAGTCGTGAACAGTTCCAGTTAGCTACTCATAAGCGCTTATTGGATATCTACACTTCTTCTTCTAGAACAGTAGATGCCTTAAGCAAATTAGATTTGCCATCAGGTGTGGAAGTTGAAATCAAAGCATAATCTGCAGTAAGTTAGCCAAGTTGGCAACCACTTCAGAAACAACAAAGAGTTCTTATACAAATTATATTCACCTACCAAACCGCATAGCGGCCAAAGTAGCTCTGATTAAAGAAAGCCATAAAAGTTAAAGGTCTAGGCCAATAGCTCAAATGGACTAACATATAAACAGGCCCTTCGAGGTTTGTTTACTACCGGTACTTCCTCTTCAAAATTAATTTTTTGGAAACAAAGGAAAAGGTCGCTAGTCAACAAGGATTGAATTTCGCTTCATCGGCGAAATGTCCTACATACCTCCGCGGGGCACAAACCGCAAAACGATGAAAGGAATTATTGGAAAAAAAATTGGTATGACCAGCATCTTCTCTGAAGATGGCAAGCAAATTGCTTGTACCATTATTGAAGCTGGTCCAAATACCGTTACTCAGGTTAAAACCTTAGAGACAGACGGCTACAACGCTATTCAATTAGCAGTTGGTGACAAAAAAGACAAACGCGCTACTAAAGCTGAGATTAATCACTACGCAAAAGCTCAGACCTCCGCAAAAAAATTCGTTAAAGAATTCCGCAACTATTCAATAGAAAAAGCTTTGGGTGAAACCGTAACGCTAGACATTTTCGCTGAAGGCGATAAAGTTGAAGTTGTTGGTACCACTAAGGGTAAAGGTTTCCAAGGTGTTGTAAAACGCCATGGTTTCTCTGGTGTGGGTGAAGCATCTCACGGACAACATGATCGTCAAAGAGCTCCAGGTTCTATTGGTGGTTCATCTTATCCTGCAAGAGTGTTTAAAGGAATGAGAATGGCTGGAAGAATGGGTAATGACAGAGTGATGTTGAAGGGCTTGAAAGTGGTAAAAATATTTTCTGAAAAGAATTATATACTAGTAAGCGGTTCAGTTCCTGGACATAACGGATCAATCGTTTTAATCCAGAAGTAATCACACAATAATCTGAAGAAAATGCAAGTAGACGTATTAACTATAAAAGGAGAGAAAACCGGTAGAACGGTAGAATTACCTGCAGAGGTATTTGGTATCGAGCCTAATGATCACGTGATCTATTTGGCAGTAAAGCAGTATTTAGCTGCTGGTCGTCAAGGTACACACAAAGTAAAAACACGTGCCGAAGTTCAAGGTGCTAGTCGCAAGTTGCACAAGCAAAAAGGAACTGGTGGTGCTCGTAAAGGTAATATCCGTAACCCTTTGTATAAAGGTGGTGGTACTATCTTCGGACCAAAACCACACTCTTATGATTTTAAATTAAATCGTAAAGTGAAAGACCTAGCAAAAATTTCAGCTTTAAGCCATAAAGCAAAAGATAACGCCATTTTTGTTATTGAAGATGTTACTATGGAAGTGCCTAAAACCAAAGAATTGGTTGCAGCAATGAAAAGTTTGAATTTGTTTGATAAAAAAACATTGATCGTGTTGCCAGAATACAACGACAATTTGTATTTGAGCACTCGTAATATTCCAAATATCGCTAGCACACTTTTAGCTGATATCAATACCTACGAAATAATGAACGCAGATGTATTGGTGTTAACTGAAAACACAGCAAAAATATTTGCAGATAACGACGCAGTAGTTGCTTAGTTAACTGATTAAATTGAATGAATTTTTAAGATTAACGTTTCAACACAATATAAATGAAACCTTCAGAAATATTAGTAAAACCGATTTTAACTGAAAAAGCAAATGCTCAGCAAGAAAAATTGCGCAAGTATGCTTTTAGAGTTAGCCGTAAGGCAAATAAACTTGAGATCAAAAAAGCAGTAGAAGATTTTTACGGAGTTACCGTATTAGATGTAAACACTGTGGTTGTTCCTGGTAAAAATAAAACACGTTATACAAAAGCTGGTTTTATTCAAGGAATGAAATCTGCTTACAAAAAAGCACTGGTAACAGTAGCTGAAGGTGAGACGATTGATCTTTACGCAAATATTTAATTTATAGCTTACGGAGCTGAAAATTCCGTAGAAAAAAAGAAAAACAAATGGCACTTAAAAAGTACAAACCGATTACCGCAGGAACTCGTTGGAGAGTCGGTAACGCGTACGCTGAAATCACTACTAACGAACCTGAAAAAAGTTTGTTAGAATCACAAAAAAATACTGCCGGACGTAACTTCCAAGGTCGTCGAGTATCAAGATACATGGGAGGCGGAAACAAGCACCATTATCGAATCATTGATTTCAAAAGGAACAAAAAAGATATGTCTGCTTCTGTGTTGACTATCGAGTATGATCCTAACCGTACTGCATTTATTGCATTGGTTCAGTATACCGACGGAGAGAAAAGATATATTCTTGCTCCTCAAGGTTTACAAGTTGGAGCAACCGTTATTTCTGGCGATGCTGTAGCACCTGAAATTGGTAACGCACTTCCTATGAAGAGCATGCCTTTAGGTACCAATATCCACAACATTGAATTACAACCTGGACAAGGTGGCAAAATGGCTAGAAGTGCTGGTTCATCTGCACAATTAGCTAATAAGGAAGAAAAATACGCAGTATTAAAAATGCCTTCTGGCGAATTAAGAAAAGTATTGATTAACTGTTGCGCTACTGTAGGTGTGGTTTCTAATAGCGACCACAATCTTGAAATGGCTGGTAAAGCAGGTAAGAATCGTTGGAAAGGTATTCGTCCTAGAGTTCGTGGTGTTGCGATGAACCCAGTAGATCACCCGATGGGTGGTGGTGAAGGTAAAGCTTCAGGTGGTCATCCTCGTAGCAGAACTGGTAAATACGCCAAAGGTGAAAAAACCAGAACAAGAGGAAAAGGAAGCGACAAGCTGATTATCCAACGCAGAGATGGAAAAAAATTAGCTAAGTAATTTTACAAAGCTAGAAACATAAATAACTAACAGACCAGTAAACTTATAACTATTATGGGTCGTTCGATTAAAAAAGGTCCTTACGTAGACGCAAATTTAGAAGAGAAAGTTGTTGCAATTAATGATGGCAAAACAAAGAAAGGTGTTATTAAAACCTGGAGCCGTCGTAGCACAATCACTCCGGATTTTGTGGGACACACTTTTGCAGTACACAACGGTAACAAATTCATCCCTGTTTATGTAACAGAGTTTATGGTAAGCCATAAATTAGGTGAATTCGCCCCAACACGTAACTTCAGAGGTCACGCAGGAACTAAGAAATAAAAAACATTTTTGATCTTGGGTTTCAAAAAAACCAAGTCACTAATAAGAAACTAAAAGAAAATGGAAGCAGTAGCTAAACTGAACAATTATCCTACAGGTCCACGCAAAATGCGTTTGCTGGCCGATGTGATCCGTGGAATGGAAGTGGAAAAAGCTTTGGCCATTCTGGAACATCACCCACAACACAATGCTACTCCTCTAGCAAAATTGCTTAAGAGTGCCATTAACAACTGGGAACAAAAGAATAGCGGCGCAAGTGCAGCTGACAGTAGCCTAGTAGTAAAAACAATTTTCGTAGATGGTGGTCGTGTTTTAAAACGGATGCGCCCGGCACCTCAAGGTCGTGGCTACAGAGTTCGTAAGCGCAGCAACCATGTAACATTAATAGTAGATTCTAAAAACTAATTGTAAAACCATTATATGGGTCAGAAAGCAAATCCAATTGGTAACAGGTTAGGTATCATCCGCGGATGGGAAAGCAACTGGTATGGTAGTAAGAAAGACTACGCATTAAAGTTGATTGAGGATCATAAGATCCGTACTTACTTGAATGCCCGTATCAACAAAGGTGGTATCGCAAAAATTGTAATTGAGCGTACTTTAGGTAAGCTAATTGTAACGATACACACTTCTAAGCCAGGTATCATCATCGGTAAAGGTGGTGGAGAGGTTGATCGTATCAAAGAAGAGTTGAAGAAATTGACAGGTAAAGATGATGTTCAAATCAATATCCTAGAAATACGTCGTCCTGAATTGGATGCTGCTATTGTAGGAGACACGATTGCTCGTCAAATCGAAAACCGTATCAACTTCAAACGTGCCACTAAAATGGCTGTAGCCTCAACTTTGCGTATGGGAGCTGAAGGAATCAAGGTAAAATTAAGCGGCCGTTTGGCTGGTGCTGAGATTGCCCGTTCTGAAGAATTCAAACAAGGTCGTGTTCCTTTGCATACATTCCGTATGGATATTGACTACGCTAACGTGTTTGCCCAAACAGTTTATGGTAAAATTGGTATCAAAGTATGGATCTGTAAAGGTGAAGTATTAGGAAAACGCGAATTGAACCCGAATTTTGTTGGTGGTAAAAACGATATGAGTGCAAGACCAGGCGAGGAAAGACGTCCGGGTGGAGACAGAAGAGATGACAGACGCGGTGGTGGTGGAGAACGTCGTGATAACAATCGCGGTGGTGGAAACGCTGGTGGCGGAAGAGACAACAGAAGATAATTAAAGATGTTTAGGTTGCCGGTAACGGTACCATTAGTTAAATAAAATTGAATCGCCACTCTTTGTAAAAATTGAGGAGGTAGTCCAAAAAACAAAAGAAAATGTTACAACCTAAAAGAAGTAAACATAGGAAACAGCAAAAAGGCCGCATTCGCGAAGTCGCTAAGCGTGGTACTGCAATTTCTTTCGGATCATTTGCATTAAAAGCTTTAGAGCCAATCTGGTTAACAAACCGTCAGATTGAATCTGCTCGTCAAGCAATGACACGTGCTATGAAAAGAGAAGGAAATGTATGGATTCGCGTATTTCCTGATAAAATTGTTACTCGTAAACCTGCCGATGTGAGAATGGGTAAAGGAAAGGGTAACCCTGAATTCTGGGCAGCAGTAGTAGAACCAGGTCGCATCATTTTTGAATGTGATGGTGTTACTGAAGCAATTGCTAAAGAAGCAATGGAACTAGCAGCACAGAAATTACCAATTGCAACCAAATTCATCGTAAGAAGAGATTTGCAAGCTTAATTATAAAACGAATTTGCAATGGCAAACCAAAAAACAATCGATTTTAACAAAAGCGTAAAAGATCTGAATATCACAGACTTGAAAGCTAAGATCTCTGAAGACCAATTAAGGTTAAAAAAACTTGAGTTCGCTCATGCTATTTCTCCTTTGGAAAATCCAATGAATATCCGTGGATTAAGAAGAGACATCGCCCGTTTACAAACGGAATTGAAGAAAAAAGAAATGGGTATATAAACCATAAATGAAAAGTAATGGAAGAAAGAAATTTGCGTAAAACAAGGATCGGTGTGGTAACCAGCGATAAGATGGATAAAACCATCACAGTTGCGGTTGAAAGAAAAGTAAAACACCCTATCTACGGAAAGTTCGTAAAGAAAACAACAAAGTTTCATGCTCATGACGAAAAGAGTGAGTGTGGTATTGGCGACGTGGTTAAAATCATGGAAACTCGCCCTTTAAGCAAGACCAAACGTTGGAGACTTGTTGAAGTTGTTGAAAAAGCGAAATAATTAAGCTTTACATGCTTTAAGCAGTTGTTCATTCAATCGCTAAAGCCTCTGAAAATTAAAATTCTGTAAATGCGTTGGGGTTAAAGCCATCGCAAAACTTTAAAAAAATGATCCAGCAAGAAAGCAGATTAAATGTAGCTGATAACAGTGGCGCTAAAGAAGTGCTTTGTATCAGAGTTCTTGGGAACAGCGGACAGGATTATGCCAAAATTGGCGATAAGATTGTTGTAAGTATAAAATCAGCTATCCCAGCCAGTGCAGTTAAAAAAGGCACTGTATCAAAAGCAGTTATTGTTCGTACTAAAAATAAGTTACGTCGTAAAGATGGTTCTTATATTCGTTTCGATGATAATGCAGTAGTATTATTGAATAACTCAGACGAACCTCGTGGTACACGTATCTTTGGACCAGTCGCTAGAGAATTACGTGACAAAGGATTTATGAAAATTATTTCTTTGGCACCAGAAGTTCTGTAAACAAATATTTAGTTAAGCGTTTAGCGTTTAGCATCCAGCTTTAAGCATATAAAAATGAGTAACAGATTTAAACCCAAATTCAACATCAAAAAAGGCGACACAGTTGTTGTGATAGCCGGCGATGATAAGGACTTGAAAAAGCCACGCAAAGTGTTGGAAGTGATCATTGATAAAGGCCGCGTAGTAGTGGAAGGTGTTAATATCGCAACTAAGCACACAAAGCCGTCGGCTTCAAATACCAAAGGTGGTATCGTTAAAGTTGAAGCAGCCATCAACATCAGCAATGTGCAGTTGTGGGATGCTAAAACTGGCGAGCCAACCAAAGTTACCCGTTCAAGGGAAACTGGAAAATTAGTTCGTATATCTAAAAAATCAGGGGAGGTAATCAAATAATGAGTACTGTAAAATACACTCCAAGATTAGCTGATAAGTATACCAAAGAGGTTATACCTGCGCTAATGAAAAAGTTTGCATACAAAAGTATTATGCAAGCGCCTAAACTAGAAAAAATTTGTATCAACCGTGGAGTAAACGGTGCTGTTACTGATAAGAAATTAGTAGATGTTGCAGTTGAAGAACTAAACACTATTACTGGTCAGAAAGCAGTTCCAACTATCTCTAAAAAAGATATCTCAAACTTCAAATTACGTAAAGGAATGCCAATTGGTGCTCGTGTAACGTTAAGAGGCGAAAAGATGTTTGAATTTTTAGACCGTTTGGTATCTGTTGCTTTACCACGTGTACGTGATTTCAAAGGAATTTCTGACAAGGCATTTGATGGCCGCGGTAACTACACTTTAGGTGTTACTGAGCAAATCATTTTCCCAGAAATCGATATCGATAAAGTAAATAAAATTACTGGTTTAGATATCACTTTTGTTACTTCTGCGAACACTAATGAAGAAGCATACGAATTATTGAAAGAGCTAGGAATGCCTTTCAAAAACATCAAAAAAGATAATAACTAATAACAGCATAACATGGCAAAAGAATCAGTAAAGGCCAGACAAAGAAAGCGTGAGAAAATGGTAGCTCAATATGCTACTAAAAGAACCGCTTTGAAAGCAGCTGGAGACTACGCAGGTTTGGATTTACTTCCAAAAAATGCATCACCAGTACGTTTGAAAAATCGTTGTCAATTGACAGGCCGTCCAAGAGGGTATATCCGTTACTTCGGATTATCAAGGATTATGTTCCGCGATATGGCTTTAAACGGAATGATTCCAGGTGTTAAAAAAGCAAGCTGGTAAACTTTTATCCCTTCAGGGGTAATTGTAAACAAATTTTAGAACTGATTTAATTTAACAAATATGGTAACTGATCCTATAGCAGATTTCTTAACCAGAATTCGGAACGCTCAGATGGCTGGTCACAGAATTGTTGAAATTCCTGCTTCCAACCTAAAGAAACGCATGACTGAAATTTTGTATGAGCAAGGATATATCCTTAAATACAAATTTGAAGAAGATAGCAAACAAGGTTTAATTAAGATCGCATTAAAATACGATCCTATTTCTAAACAACCTGCTATTCGCGCGTTAGAAAGAATTAGCCGTCCGGGATTGCGTCAATATGCAAAACCTGCAGAAATTAAACGCGTTATCAATGGTTTAGGCGTAGCTATTTTAAGTACTTCAAAAGGAGTATTAACAGATAAGCAAGCTAAAGCTGAGAACGTAGGTGGCGAAGTACTTTGCCATATCTATTAATCAAATAAAAAACCATTGGTTTTCCATTGGTTTTCTATTATATAAGCTGGTTTGACAATTAAGCTTTTTAGTCGGAGCTGAACACGAATCAGGATTTCACTAATCATTAATTTTAAACGACTATGTCTAGAATTGGAAAAAAACCGGTAGAAATACCAGCAGGTGTTACTGTTAGCCTTTCGGCCGACAATACCATCACTGTTAAAGGACCAAAAGGTTCTTTATCACAAACTATCGATAGAGATATTACAGTAGAAATTACTGCAACTCAAGTTGAGTTTAAACGTCCTACCGATCAAATTCGTCACCGCGCAATGCACGGTTTGTACAGAGCATTAGTTGGTAACCTTGTAAAAGGTGTTACTGAAGGATATAAAAGAGATCTTGAATTAGTAGGGGTAGGTTATAAAGCAGTGAATACTGGTAATTTATTAGACCTTGCTTTAGGATATTCTCACAATATTATTTTTGAAATTCCTTCTGAATTAAAAGTAACTACGCTTACTGAAAAAGGACAGAATCCAAAAATATTCTTAGAAGGTATTGACAAACAATTGATTGGTCAAGTTGCCGCTAAATTACGAAGCTTACGTAAACCTGAACCATACAAAGGAAAAGGTGTGAAATATGCTGGTGAAATACTAAGAAGAAAAGCAGGTAAATCAGCTGGTAAATAATTAGTAAGAAAAAAAAGTACTAACAAGCATCCGGCAGAATCGGGTGTTATAAAATAAAATAAGATGAATTCTAAATTGGTTCAAAGGCAAAAAATCAGGTATCGCATCCGTAAAAAGATTGCTGGTACTGCAGTAAAACCACGCCTTTCTGTTTTTAGAAGTAATGCAGAAATTTACGCACAATTAATCGATGACGATAATGCGGTTACAATTGCTTCTGCGTCTTCAAGAGACAAAGATATTGCTGCTCAAAAAGTTACTAAAACTGAGAAATCTAAATTAGTAGGAGCTGCAGTAGCTACAAAAGCTATCGCATTAGGTTTATCCGCTGTAGTTTTTGATAGAGGTGGTAACTTATATCATGGTCGTGTGAAATCTGTAGCCGATGGCGCCAGAGAAGCAGGTCTTCAATTCTAATTTGCTAACAACAATTAATAGTTAGATAAATGTCTAAAGTAAACGTAAATAAGGTAAAAGCCGGTGGTGACATGGAACTCAAAGAAAAAGTAGTTGCCATCAACCGCGTAGTTAAAACCACTAAAGGTGGACGTACCTTCAGTTTCTCTGCACTAGTAGTAGTAGGAAATTCTAATGGTATTGTAGGCCAAGGATTAGGTAAAGCAAAAGAAGTACAAGAAGCTATTGCTAAAGGTATTGATGATGCAAAGAAAAATCTTACTAAAGTTCCAGTTATGCACGGTACTATACCGCACGAACAATGGGCTAAAGAAGGAGCAGCAAAAGTGTTAATTAAGCCAGCTGCACACGGAGCGGGTGTAATTGCAGGAGGCAGCATGCGTGCTGTTTTGGAAAGTGCTGGTATTACCGACGTTTTGGCAAAAAGCTTAGGATCTGCAAATCCACACAATGTGGTTAAAGCAACCATCAAAGCATTAGGTTTGTTAAGAGAGCCAATACAAGTTGCTAAAACTCGTACGGTTAAATTATCAAAAGTATTTAACGGATAATAATCAAATCAGTCAAATCTATTTAACAATAGTTGACAGAAAAAGATAGACCATGAAAAAGATTAAAATAACACAAGTAAAAAGCGGGATCGACAGACCACAGCGTCAGAAACTTACACTGATAGCTTTAGGTTTGAAAAAGCTAAATGCTTCTAAAGAAGTTGAAGCTACTCCACAAATATTAGGAATGGTTAACAAAGTTAGCCATCTAGTAAAAGTTGAAGAAATCGCTTAATTATTTATTCAATCTGCGAGGGGTGATTCCCCGCTAAGTACAAAATCAGTTTAAGATGAAACTACACACACTAAAACCAGCCGCTGGTTCGGTTCACAAAGAAAAACGTATTGGTAGAGGAGAAGCATCTGGTAAAGGTGGTACTTCTACAAAAGGTAATAAAGGTGGTCAAAGCCGTGCCGGTTATAAAAGCAAAATGGCTCACGAAGGTGGTCAGATGCCAATCCAACGTCGTATTCCTAAGCGTGGATTTAAAAACATTAACCGTGTTGAGTACAAAGTGTTCAACTTAGGTCAATTAGACCAATTAGTTGAGAAGTATGGTTTCACAGAAGTTTCTCTTGAAAACTTATACATCAACGGTTTAATTAGCCGCACAGATAAAGTAAAAATACTAGCAACTGGCGAATTGAAAGCACAACTTTCATTCAAAGTGAACAAAATAAGCGACAAAGCCAAAGCATCAATTGAAGCAGCTGGCGGAACTGTTGAAATAGTAAAGTAATTTTACTGTAACTTTCCAGACGCATCGGTGATGCGTCTTTTTTGGTTTTGAGGCATTAACTTCTAACAAATAGTATCAGTGAAAAAATTAGTTCAGACTTTAAAGAATATTTGGGCGATTGAAGATCTACGTAGTAAGATTGTTGTTACACTAACTTTCGTATTATTATATCGCTTAGGAAACCACATTGCCTTACCAGGTATGGATCCAAACGCTATTGAAGCAGCACAACGTGCTACTAAAAGCAATGGTCTATTAGGTATCTTCGACATGTTTGCAGGTGGTGGATTTTCTCAAGCCTCTATTTTGGCTTTGGGTATTATGCCTTATATCTCTGCTTCGATTTTTATGCAATTGATGACCATCTTGGTTCCTCAATTACAAAAAGTTCAAAAAGAAGGAGAAAGCGGTCGTAAAAAAATTAACCAATGGACACGTTACTTAACTGTAATTGTTACTGTTTTTCAAGCGGCAGCTTATGTTGGTTATTTAAATAGTCCTGGATATGCAGAAGCTATTTTAGTGGCTTACAAACCATATTTCTGGTTTTCTACAATCGTTACACTTACAGCAGGTACTTTGTTTGTAATGTGGTTGGGTGAAAAAATCCAAGACAAAGGATTGGGCAATGGTACTTCTATTATTATCATGGTAGGTATCTTGGCTCGTCTTCCACAAAACATCATTCAAGAATTTAGCGCTAAAGGCCAAAAAGGCGGTGGCGGTTTATTGATATTCTTAATTGAAGTTGCCATACTGGTAACTGTAATTATGGCTTTAATTATTTTGGTTCAAGGAGTACGCAAAATACCAGTTAATTATGCTAAGCAAATTGTAGGTAACCGTCAGTTTGGTGGTGCACGTCAATTCTTGCCAGTTAAAGTTAACAGTGCTGGTGTAATGCCAATCATCTTTGCTCAGGCAATCATGTTCTTGCCAACTTTGGTATCTTTTACCAATATTGATTCAGCACAAGGTATTGTTCGCATATTCAATGACCACAGCAATGTTTGGTACATGATTATCTATTCTGTAATGGTAATTGGATTTACTTTCTTGTATACTGCTTTGATTTTTAATCCAAAACAAATTTCCGAAGATTTAAAACGCAACAATGGATTTGTACCTGGTGTTAAACCTGGTCAGCCTACTGCCGATTATATTGGATCTATCATGGATAAAATTACTTTACCTGGTGCTATATTTTTAGCCTTGGTTGGTATTCTTCCAGGATTTGCGCAACGCTTAGGTGTTACGCAAGGATTCAGTTCATTCTTTGGAGGAACTTCTTTATTAATTATGGTAGGTGTAATTTTAGATACATTGCAACAAATTGAAACACATTTATTAATGCGTCAATACGATGGATTAATGAATAGCGGAAGAATTCAAGGACGTCAAACAGTGTCTACTTCAACGATCTAATTACTTTATTCGATATTGATAAACCTGTCTGGCTTATACCTGACAGGTTTATTTTTTTTAACCATGAGCAGAAGACCAACTATGATATTTTATAAAACAGATGCAGAAGTTGCTTTAATGAAAGAAGCCGCATTATTGGTAAGTAAAACACTTGCCGAAGTGGCTAAGGTGTTAAAGCCTGGCATGACAACTTTAGACATTGATACCTTGTGTGCCAACTATGTAAAGTCTCATAACGCGGTTTTGTCGTTTTATAAATACCATGGTTATCCGCATAATATTTGTGCATCGGTTAATGATGTGGTGGTGCATGGATTTCCAAATGATGTTCCCTTAAAAAATGGAGATATTGTTTCTATTGATTTGGGTGTGATATTAAATGGATGGCATGGAGACCATGCGTATACTTTTATTTTAGGAGAAGTGAGCGAAGCGCTTTTGCAGCTTGTAAAAGTTACAAAAGAGTCATTATATAAAGGCATTGAAAAAGCAATTATCAATAATAGAGTTGGAGATATATCCTTTGCCATTCAAGACCATACAGAGCGCAAATACGGCTATGGTGTTGTACGTGAATTAGTAGGACATGGATTGGGTAGAAGCTTACACGAAGATCCTCAAGTGCCCAATTATGGCAAGCGTGGCAGCGGTTCAAAAATGAAAGAAAATTTAGTGCTTGCTATTGAGCCAATGATTAATTTAGGTACGCGCGATGTGTTTACTGATACCGATGGTTGGACTGTGAAAACCGCTGATGGTAAGGTTTCTGTGCATTTTGAACATGATGTATGTGTAAAAAAAAATGAGGCATTAATATTGTCTGATTTTAGTATTATAGAAGCTGCTGAAAAAGCAAACCCACACTTAAATTCTTCTTATTGTTAGGGGGATATCAATTTTGAAAAACTGGCTATGCAAAAACAATTAGTTGTAATTGGTGGAGGTGCTGCCGGATTTTTCTGTGCAGTAAATGCTGCTAGGATGCACCCTAATTTGCAAGTAACCATTATTGAAAAATCCAA
>CAIKZP010000144.1 GCA_903831935.1 uncultured Bacteroidota bacterium
CATATTCAAACACACTCATGTTAGGCATTTTAATATATGCCACGCCACGAATGGCACCATCAGAAGTACTTAAATAATTTCTATTTTGATTGGTGTTAGTATACGCGATACTTGTAAATATTTTTATTCTATCAGAAATAACATAATCTAAATTGATACGGGTATTCATTCTTTTTAAATCGGTTCCAACTGTTGTACCAGTTTGATCGAAATAACCTACTGATGCAAAATACCTTGCTTTTTCTCCGCCACCTGTCATACTTACGGTATGATCTTGTAAGTTTCCAGTTCTAGAAATTTCTTTAATCCAGTTGGTGTTATTACTATAATTATTAAACCAATAAGGATCGTTAGGATCGTAGTTAAATTCACGAACCTGTTGTGTATTTAATGGTGTACCAGTTCTATTCATATATGCTTCAGGCATTAAAGTTGAATACTGGTTACCATTTAATAATGGGATTGGATCTGGTAAATAAGAAGCAGAAGTTTTAAAAGTATAATTGATACTTGGTTTACCTACTGCTCCACGTTTGGTGGTAATTAACAAAACACCATTTGCTGCTCTTGATCCCCAAACGGCAGTTGCAGCGGCATCTTTTAAAACAGTAATGTCTTTAATATCGGAAGGAGATACATTTAATAATTGTGCATAGCCTTGCTCATCGGCAGTACCAAAGTTAAAGTCTGAAGGGATTTGTGTTTCGTATGGCATACCATCAACCACAATCAAAGGTGTTCCTGTGCTACTAATAGAAGAGATACCACGAATACGAATATTCATTGCGGCTCCAGGATCACCACTATTAGCAGTAATATCAACCCCACTTAATCTTCCTTGTAAGGCTTGGTCAATACTTGCCGCTTGCATTTCTTCAATGTCTTTGGCATTTATACGAGACGCAGAAATAGTGGAGTTGCGTTCTTTTACACCCATCATTCCATTGTCTGTGTTTCTACTAGAGGTTACAACTACATCTCCCGCATCTGTTGCAGCCTCTTCTAACAAAATATTAATGGTTGTTTTTCCATCAATTTTTTGCGAAAGGCTTTTAAAACCAATATAAGAAACGTTGAGGTTGTTTTTTAAACTAGTAACTCTTAAAACATAGTTACCCTCAATATCTGAGGCTGTTCCTTTAATGATACGGCCATCGGCATCTACTTCTGTAACAGAAGCACCTTGAACGGCAGCCTTTGTTTTTTTATCGGTAATTTTTCCTCGGATGATTATTTTAGGAGCGCCTGCATCCTGTGCTTGGATGGAAGGAACACTGAATCCGAGTAGTGTAAAACAAACGATGTACTTTATATACTTAAACATATCTACTGTAATTAGAAAGGTTAATTAGAGAATTTTAAATAATTATTGATTAAGTGAATCGTACATCGATTACTCAAGTAATTACTATTAACATAAACAGCCGCTGCTGGTCTTGAAAACATATCTGTAAGTGTCATTGCATTCACAATATTGTTGTTGACAAATACGGTTGTAGCATCTCCATTGGTTTTCTTAAACAGGGTTTCAAATGCACCACTTTCAACACCGTCGGTAGCAACTGTTTTCTTATTTAGAATATGGTAATAGATGAAATTATTTACAGAGTCTTTACCAGCTGCAGTAGTTGGATTGAAATTCGGAACCCTATTTGGTGCAACGCCAGTACCTGGCAACAAACCGTCTTTCACAGCCTGTAATATAGAAGCGTTATCCGGAACAAAAATGGTGTAATTAGTTCCACCTGCAACCCCAACTATATCGCCAGTTGTTTTGGTAAAAATGGAAGCATTATTTAGGTATTGGAAAAAACTATTAAAAGGAGAAGTTGTAGGTGTTCCTAATAAAATCAAATCGGCACCAACAATTTTTTCGCTAAAGTTTAAAATAGCATCTAAATAATAAACAGTACCATTTTTAGCAATTTTTGAGCCAGTAGATTTTGCGTTTACTCCTGCAACAACATTGCCTGCAGCAAAAACTTGGTTTGCTTTATATCGAACAAATTCACCGGCATAACTCATTGCAACGCCATCGCCTGCAATACTTGTTATATCAACACCAGGAATTACATGCGTATTAATAACACGCAATAATCTAACCAATGCAGAAGATCCAGTTAAAGTAGTTCCTCCTAATGGTGGTGTATAGCGCCATTGGTAGTTAGGGTCGTTACTTACTGTTACATCTATAAAATAACCTGCAGCATTCAATGCGGCATTGCTAATTAAAAACAGGGTGTATTTTTGGTTGAGATTAATTAATTGATATTTGAGTTCTTGATTTAACAAGCTCGTCATCATGGTATAATTTGGGTCTAAATAGGCTTTTGCATAAACACTACTAAACACATTCGCTTCCTGCACTTTGTTAGTACCATAGAAAATACCATTGCTCAAAATCTTTTTATCAACCACATTAGTACTAGGATCAAATCTTGCTTCTTCTCCTAAAAAATTATATGTTGATTTGAATTTACTTGGCCATACTGCAGACTGCCACATGTGTGCATTTACAAAATCATAAATTACATTAATAGGCAAGGAATTAATGTTAGGATATTTTTCTAACAAAACGGTATTGATATAATTTAATAACACATCATTTGTTGGAACAAATAGTGTGTATGAATTTGATTGACCATCATTGTCTTGTTGCTTTAAGAAATTCTCATTGTTAGGAGAGAAGGCCAATGCTGCATTGTAAATTTTTGTGTAGATCTGAGCACTACCTCCATTAATACTTTGGTATTTTGAAGTGGCAGTTGGATTAAGTGCGTAGGTAATTAAAAACTTATCAAATAGTTTTTTAAACTCACTATAATTAGGATTACTAGAAATATATTCATCTATACCAGGTAATACTGTTATTACTCTATTGATAATATGGATAACCCCATTTTCTGCAACAATATCTTTTTGTGTAACAGCGGCATCAACAATATTAAATCCTGTAAATGTAGTTGTTGGATAAAAATAATTGTAATCAGCAGCGGTTAAGCCTTTTGCTTGTAAAAAATTATCTACAAAGCAAGGGATATACTTATTGTTATTATCTGCATCAACATAAAAAGTAACTCCGTTATTATTACGGTTGCTTGAAATGATTTTCAATGCTTTTCCTGTGGTGTCTTTTCCATCATATACACCGGTGTAGTTTGCCGTACGACGTCTGAAAGATTGATTAGGTACCCAACCAATATTGCTTTGGTAATCACCCATGCGCTCTTTTTTAAAGGCATTGTACACTAAGCAATAGGTAACTATTTTTCTACAAGCATTACTGTCTAATTGATCTACACTTGTAATATTTTTTTCTTTAAAATATACTTGGAATGCAGAGTCATGTGGCGCAAAAAATGTCCAATAGCCAGCGGCACTTAAAATATCTTTATAACCTGCTTTGTCAACAACAGCCAAAAGGTTTTTGAAATTTCCTTTGTCTTGTAATTGTTGATAGATAGGTTGTTCAAGTGTAGCTGGTCTGCCATAGAAATCATCATATGCTTTCTTTTTGCAAGAAACAGCAAATAATACAGGTAGAACGAGTACCCAAATACTTTTTAAAAACACATTCTTTACAATTCTCATAAAATATTCTCGTTAGGTTAACGTGTGATGTTATTTTGATTGAATCAATTGGTTGTTCGTACTTCTAATTAAGCAAAACGAAACACCGTGCTTAAATGAAGGATTGAACAGGACAGATATATAATAAAGGAAATTTTGTGCAATTGATAAAAGCCTATTATAGACTCTTTTTTGGATAGGATTTGACATAGCAATCGTTTTATTATTTGATAATCAAGCATTTAAACTTTCATTAGTTGAATGTTTGTATCAATGGCAATACGATATTAACATTTCATTTGCAGGCTTCCGTCCTGTGGCATCCTGTAATTTCATGAATTTAGTGTGTAACTGACACTTAAACTTTAGATAGTAGATAGATTGTGAATAACTCAATAAAAAAAGAGGCACTTACATGAATAAGTGCCTCTTTTTATGCATTATAAAATTAGTTAATACTTAAGTGTTGCCTAATTTGCGCATTTTTATAATTTGGCGTACTAAATAGATGATAACAGACCATACACCTATAAAAATAGAGCCTGCTAAAAACAATAACCACCATGGTGCTTTATCTCTAGTTGCAAAGAGTGTTCTTCTATTAAAATCAATTCCTTGGTTTACAAAATTACTACCCCAGGGAACTGTTTTTTCAATTGAAAGATTCCCAACAAATTCATTGTCTTCTGTTCTTGCAACAAGGGTGATATTTCCTTTTTCATCGCCAGGAATACCAATTCTTTTAAATTCTACAGTTGCTTGGCCAGCGGAATCTGTTGTATAAGTTTCTGCATCGCTAACAGACAAATTTCCAATACTTCTTTTTACAGTTATTTTGGTTTCAATATCTTTTGCGGGTACCCAGTCTTTGCCTTGTTTTTTAGTAACAGTTACAAGAATGTTTCTAGCTCCATCCACCAAAACTGTATCAATATTTATTTTGGCTTTTGTTGCACTTGTTTCACTGCTAATTGATCGATAGTCTTTGCTAGCGTCTGTAGTACCTACAATTGTAAATTGTGTAGCGGTATCCCATAAAGCTTGCACACTAGGAGGGAAGCTTACAATGGCTCTTCCTTCGTTATTTGTTTTAACGGTGCCAAGTAAATTAGCATCTGCTTCTTGTGTTAAATATATTTTAACAGCAATATTTGGAACTGGTATAAATTTCCTTTCGTTTTTTGATTTTGTATAAACAGAAACAAAAGGGATTTTATTATTACTTAAATGATATCCAAGTTCTAATAATAATTTTGGTTTTGGCTTTTCGTCTTGCGCTATTGCAGAAAAACTACAAAGCACAAAAATGAATGCAAAAAATAGTTTGTAATTATTCGGCTGTTTCATGTTGTTCAATTATAGTTTCATGAATAGGTATAATAGGTAATATTCTAGCAAAGAAAGTAATCACTAACATTGCTCCTGCCAATGAACCAATTGCAATGGCCCATTCTTCCCAACTAGGAAAATAATGGTGATAGCTTGCTGGTACATTGTGCATAGGTAAAAATGGATGTAATAGAGTTGGTGTTACAATTAAGTATCTTTTAAACCAAGCACCAACTACCACCATAATACCCGCAACAAACATGGGTAATGGCTTACGACCTTTTTTGAAAATCATTATTGCAATAGGTATTAGCATGCCTGTAAAAATGGCAAACCAAAACATTGGTGCATATTCTCCAGTAAACAATTGCATTAAATGGGCTTCTTCTGAAGTTTTCATTTTAAATGCAGGCACCAAATATTCATTTACATTAAAATATAAATAAAGCAGTGCAAGCATTACAACAATTTTTCCCATACGGTCAAAATGCATTTCAGTAATATATTTTTCTAGTTTATATACATGTCTAAATACATACATCGCTACAACTACACCGCCGGCTCCCACAAGAAAAGCACCAGAAATAAAATAGGCACCAAAGTTGGTACTATCCCATCCTGGGCGATAGGTAGTTGCAAATAACCAAGATGTTACTGTGTGAATAGAAAATGCAACAGGAATAATTGTAACACATAAAAGGGTTACAGCCTTGTTGTTCATTTTTTCTTGTATGTCTAATCCTTTCCAAAAAGAACCTAAAAAGCGATAGAGTTTTTGAAACCGATCTACGCCTACGCCTTTTTGTTCGAGCAATATTTTAATATCTGGTAATAAAGGCAAATACAAGAGTAATAAACTAATTACAAAATAAGTACTGATAACAATTACATCCCACATAATGGGTGATTGAATCCGTCCAAATATTAGTAAAAAATAAAATCTTTCAGGACGCCCCATGTCAACAATAATAATTAACGATGCAAATACGATAGCCGATACTGCTATGATTTCTGCAATTCTAGTAAGAGGTGTACTCCAGTGCACATCTGCTAATCGAAACACAGCGGTAATTAAAGAACCTACCAAACTGATGGCCACAAAAAATACGAAATTAGAAATATAAATACCCCATGAAACATAGTCTCTCATGTTGGTAACAACCAATCCTTTTGTTACTTGTCTAATATAGGCAAACAGTCCTATGGCGCATAATACAAGTAAGCATCCTGTCCATATCATGCCTCGTTTTCCGAAAGCCTGAGGTACCAGGTCTGCTGTTATTTTTTCGGGGGATAGTGTAAGCTTTTCCACGTTTTAATTATTTAGTATGTGAGCTAATGGTTTCTCCTGGTGCTTCATTTTCCATTCCGTCTTCGAACTTGAAGTTTCTACTAACAGGAGGCAAATAATAAACACTAGGTTTTGTACCAAGGTCTTCCATCAAGCGATATCCTGCTTTGTCTTTTATTAATTCACTAAAACGAAAAGTTTCAGCGCCATTAGTAACAGAATCTTCATTCATGTCTCCAAATAAGAATACACCATTCGGACATGCTTGAACACAGTGTGGTAATTTTCCTTCGCGATACATGTCTGGACAAAAATCGCATTTGCCTACAGTACCTCTTTTTTGAGGGACACTTGTTTCAGGAGAATAGGCCACATGTATATTTGGATCTTCTACATAATCTGATTCTTGCCAGTTAAATACCCTAGAAGAATAAGGGCATGCAGCCATACAAAATCGACAACCAATACAACGTTGGTTATCTATTAAAACAATGCCGTCTTTTCTTTTAAATGTTGCGTCTACCGGACAAACTTTTACACAAGGTGGTTCGTCGCAATGCATACACTGTGTAGGTTGCCAATAAGGAGCGGTGTGTTCTGCTTCTTTCATTGGATAAACTTTCAACCAGTTTTGTTCGCTATGTATATGGTGCATATGATCGCAAGATGCTTGGCATTTACGTAGGTTTTTACACCTAGCCAAATCAACTACCATCACAAATTTTTTGCCTTCAATGCCAATCCTTGATTCGTCAATTGAAACAGGAGGTAAGTGTGGGATGGGTTTTAAATACGCAATATCCACTTCTACAATTTCTCCATCAACAGAAAGTAGTTTTACTTTTTCTCCTGATGCAGCAACTGTTTCTTCTGCTGATTGTGTAAATGGATCTTTTTTATTGGAACATCCTACAGCTAAACCAGCCAAAATGCTGCCTGCAATGAATGTTCTTCTTGATGTTGAATCGTTATTTTCCATTGTATTAAATTAAGTGGGGTGATTAAAGCTTAACCCAATCATGTACTGCTGCATCGGTTATTTTATGCTTTTTAGAAGGTAGTTGCGCAACTGGTACTTCTACCAATTTTCCTTCTTGCGTAAGCATTTTAACCATTGTTGGTTTAGCAGTGGTCTGTGTAATTAAATTCTCCTTAGACGAAAATATTTTTCGTAAAGAAAATCCTGCAAGTAGGGTTAATGAACTTAATCCACCCCAACGCAAAAATTTTCGTCTGGTATCTGCTGGTTGTATTTGATTTGGCATAACCGTTTTTTTTTAATTAAAAAGCCTGGCTGAATGATTAATCGAACCAGGCTTTTTAATTGGATTTAATAAGTTTAATTAAAACCTAAACTTATTTTTTTAATGTTCTGATGTAGTTAATTAAATTCCAAATATCTTCTTCCGATTCAAGCTTCTTTTTAAAGCTTGGCATATCAGAACGTCCTTCTGAAATTTTAAAGAATAAAGCGCCGTTTGGTTGCTTTTGAACTAAATCAGTTGAAAAATCTCCTGGTTCTGTTTTTAACTGTGCAGCTTTTGAACCATCACCCAAGCCTGCTTTTCCATGGCATGACTGACAATTCTTAGCCCATAATTCTTTGCCTTCTTTTAAAGATGCGGCATCTGATTTAACTGGACTAGCCATTTTAACAAACTTCTCTGGAACTACCCAAGGCTTACCTTGACTTGGAATAAATGCTGAAAGAGAAATGGCTGTTGCTGTTACTGCAAACAAAAGGGAGATTCTGATGATTCTTGACTTCATGGGTTTTTATTTTTTGTGAGTTTTAAAGTTAAATTAGAAATTCCATAATCTAGTGATGTTAAAGCCAATGATAAATTGACCTTTTGTAAAATCATTTTGATTATACATATTGTTGTTTTGCGGAAGAATGCTATTGGCATTACCCGCAAACACTTGGAAAGTGTGGTTGCTTGTTGTCATTTCTAATCCTAAACTAATGTTTGGATGTGGGTTATTGGTTACATGCTGCGTAAGTGGTTGGTCGTAATTTGCAACCAATGCCATATTGGGAGTTAATGAATACTTACCCATTGCAGCAATAGCAATATGCGCATTCTCCATTGTTGGCTGTATTTCACCATTGATGTCTACATAGCCTGGAATATTATTGAAATAAGAAATGCTAGGAGCAACTTGAACAGAAAATTTTGTATTAATTTTTCGTGCAATCATTAATTCACTGAAATAAGAAATACGATCTGTAAAAGTTACAAAATTTGAAGCTGCTCTAGTATCAATAACGGTGTTGCCAAAAAATGTTACACTCACTGGAGATCCACCACTAACTTTTTGTTTGATGATGGCATATTTAACAGTAGCATCCCATTGGATTCTTTCTTTGGTAAATCCTGCACCTAATTGTAATTGGTTTTTAATTACATAACTAAAGCCAATCCTAATATTAGAGGGGGCATACAATCCAAAAAAATCTGAATAGCCATTATTAACCGTTCCAAACCTATGTTGGATATCCATTTCAAAAGTTCCTTTTTTAGCTACCATTACAGTTTGGTTGTCTAATACCCAATTGCTTTCAAATGTGCTTTTAACAGGCTTTAGAACTGGTTTTGTTTTAACTTCCTTAACAGCACTTGAGTCTTGTGCTACTAATTGTTGAAAGCCAGAACAAAACAATACCAATGCTAGTATGCTTGTGTTCCTAAATATGATTGATAATTTTTTCATTTGTTCTGGTTTTAATTGTTTTTAGCACCTTGTTTAATCCATGCTAGTGTTAATGCATTTAGGTTAGATGGATTTGCAGGACCACCCACTGGCATAGCCGTTGGTTTTTTTCCAGTAATCCACAAGTACAATGAACTTTTTTCTGGCGTGCCAAGATCAAGATAGCTGCCAGTATTTAAAGCATTATAAACTTTATCAGCTGTTAAATCTGGAATATGTCCACCAGAATTATGACAACCACTAATACTGCATTTAGTACTTAAAATGGGTACAAGGTCTTTTGATAAACTAACCGGAGTAGTAATTTCTGCGGTATTGTCATTGTAAACCGTTGCATTTTTTGTACAAGCCTGATTTAGAAATAATAGTCCAATCAACGCTAGCCCAAGTATTCTATTTTTTTTGGTAAACATGATCTTCTGTTTTTAAATGTGAAGGAAATGTTACCTGTTATTTCTGAAATTTTAGCAACAGATTTGGTTTAATACCGTGTTGGTAGTTAGAGCTATTAAAAATGGCCATTCCAAAAGGTTGATCAGTTAAACTACTGAAATCAATATCTTGTTTTAATACATCGGCAGTTTTTAATTTGCGTTTGAATTCTAACACCCAACCAGTTCCAGTATATTTTCCAGAAGCTGTAAAGTCTCCACGGCCAGCGGTTAAAGGAGCTGAAATGAATGAGGGGAAACATTTAGAACCTACACTAGCAGTAGCGCCTGCATTATCGCTATAGTCAGTTGAGGTATTTGGGTCTATAGTTCCGCCAACATAAGTTAATACACCTGTGCTACTAACGCCAGTTACTTTTAATGCAACTCCACCTGCAAGTGTATCAGTTGCTGAATAGTATAGTTTTCCAGTTGCATTAGGTACTACCCATTTTGGTACTGATACAGAAGCACCAGTTCCGTCTAGTTTTAATGACTGAGAATTATTAAATGCACCATTACTTAAATTGGTATTTGTATTCACATAAGATGTTGTAAATGGAGCAGGAGGAGTTAAGTCATCGGCATGTCTACCGTTTCCGCTTCCACCAACTGTATCAGTTACAGAAGGTCCACCAGCCCAATCTTGGTATTGGTCATCCATTTGGTTGGTAACTAAATCTTTGTTTAAATGACACCACCACATATCAATTTTTTCGTTGGCACCATTGGTATAGTGGTTGGCACTTTTATTTGGTACCATTACGCCAGAGAAATTTCTATAAGGAGTAAATATGTGACAACTAGCATAACATGTTTGTGTAACAAATTTTGGCGTAGAATTATCTATATTCCATAACATTGCTAATTGGTCTTGACCCATTCCGTCTTTAATTAAATTACCATTAACATCAAATGTTCTTGCATTACCTCTTTGAGCCCAAAGTTTTGTAGTAGGGTTGAAGTACCAAGGTTGAACAATATTGTTGCTAGGATCCTTCCACTCTACTAAAAAATAAATATAATTAGCATCATACATAGAACGAAGCGTTGCAGGATAGGTTTCTCCAATATAACCAGCAAAAAGTCCATTTCCTGGATCAGGTACTTGTGGTGTAGCGGATAGTTTTGTAGCACTCTCCCAAATAGGATCAATGGTGCCATCAATTGTAGGAGCAGTAGTTGTTAAATATGAAAGTAATTCAGAACTACTAGCACTTGCTGGAGCTACATTTAGCATTTGATTGCTTTTTGTACAACTAACTAAATAGCCTAAAGACAATACGATGGATGCGGTAACCCAGAATAGTTTATTTTGTAACAGTTTCATAAGTGAGATTTAAGATGAGAAATGATTGTTATTTCTGTCTGTAAATTTTCAATTATTAAACTAGTTGCAACAATGACCTTAATCACATAGAAATATGATATAAATCATATTATTATCCACTAATACTTTTTTGAAGGATTTCAACAAGTTGAATTACTTGTTAGTGCAGAATTTTATGTTTCTATTTGGTAAGTGATGCAATTAAGAACAAAATAAACACCATTACCTTGATATATATAAATAAATATTATATGTATTTAATAGTGCCGCAGGTGGGAGTTATAGGCAAAAGGTATTTCCGAAAAAGATGATACAAAACATTATCACTCAATAAGTGATAATGTTTTGTATTGATTTGAATATTTTGAATGAATTATTTAATAGTGCACTGCGCCAAAGCAATTTCTTCCATTAAGTCATTATAGCCAACTACCAATCCTTGAACTTTTATTTTAGTGCCAATTTTAAGATCCTTTAATTTAGGTACTTCTGTAGAGTCAATATTGCAGGCTATATTATTAAGTGATATAGTGACTCCTGAAATATTTGTTACATCGCCAGTTAATAAAACAGTTTGGTTGATGTATAGTTTGTTGGCCTCTACTGCATTGTCTTTAAATGCTTTTGTAAAAGCTTCTGTTGTTAATTCGAATTTTGCTTTTTCGGTAGATGGGTCTCTATGTTTAACCGATGAAGTTAATGCCATTCCAAAATCAACAACCATTTGGGTTGCTTTCTCTTGGTTAAAAGCAAATAAAATTGCTACTAAAATTACAACTGCTAAAAGGGTGTAAAGTATTTTCTTTTTCATAAATAAAACGGTGTTAAAACATTGATTAATATTCTCTGTAAAGGTTTGCCAGTATTGACTTACAAACAATGATATTAAACACTTTTTTATGTGATTAATGTCATAAAAAATGGTGTCTATTGTCATTCATTTAAAGATGATGCGAAACTAATTTTGTGTTTTGAAATCATAATAGCATCAATTTTTTACTGTTTATGATGTTACAATTCAATAACCAAAAAATTAAGTGTATGAAAAGAAAAGTTTCCTATCAAAAAGGCATCATCGGCCTTTTTTGTGTGTTGTTTGTTTCACTGCTTTTTGTGCAGTGTAAAAAAGATGGAACTAATGCATCATTGGTGTCTCGCGCATTAGTTAACACGCCAGATACAACTATATTTTCACCTTTTTACGATTCAACTGTTGTTCCTTTTGCAAATTTACAGCCAGGAATAAATGATATAGTTGTTACTAAAAGTGTACAAAGTATTATACGCAACAACTGTGTTTCATCTGGATGTCATGGTGGTGGCGGTGTTAAACCTTATTTAAATACATACGAAGATGTTTTGAATATGGTAAAGCCTGGTGATCCTCAAGGCAGTCAACTATTTCAGCTGATTACAACAAGTGATTTAAACAAAGCAATGCCGCCAGTAAATTATGGTGTTGATTTAACAATATCAGAAAAATCAGTTGTTTATAATTGGATTAAGAATGGCGCAAAAAAAGTACCTGCATTAGAAGACTATCGTCCTGCTGCCGTTGCTTTGCTTACTAGTGGTTGTTCTTCTGGAAACTGTCACAATCAAGCAACAGCAGGAGGTGGTTGGGCAAGAAAAGGTTTGTTAGGCGCACTTGCAGCAACAGATTCTACTGCATTTCTATTTACGAATTTAACATCAGGTGCTGTTACTTCTTATCCGCAATTAAAAGAACCAAAATTAACTAGTGTTTGGACAGCATATAAAGACAGTGTAAGGAAATTTTATACAGATACGTTAGCATTTGCAAGCTTCAGACCGTATAAAATATTTTCAACACCGGTATCGGCAATTAGTGGTAGAGGTCCTTTAAATACTTATGATGATTTATTATTAGATGCATTGTATCCAAAATCAGTTAGATCTAATAGTAGTGTTGTGTTTGTAGATGGAAATGGAAAAAGTTTTTATGCAAAAGGAGACTATTTAAATGCAAGTAGTACGTTGTTGTCTAGAGTTGATACTACTCTCTTAATAGCAAATCCTAGAACTAAAGTGTATTCCACAAAAAATCAAGGTGATATGGCTTATAGTGATGGTGGATTAAGGCCTTCAGAAGTTGCAATTATTAAAGGATGGTATTTTTCTGATAATAATATTCCAGATGTATGGAAATATGGTACAGATGGTACAGGGATATTTAAGTATACATATTCTGGTA
Organism: uncultured Bacteroidota bacterium; assembly: GCA_903831935.1. Classification (GTDB taxonomy): domain Bacteria; phylum Bacteroidota; class Bacteroidia; order Chitinophagales; family Chitinophagaceae; genus Sediminibacterium. The sequence goes on from CAIKZP010000144.1 coordinate 12,882, forward strand.
AAGTAATTGTTAAAAAATAATAAAAAAACATTTTATGAATAAATTATTAATGTACGTTACGGTAACCTGTGGAATTATATTTTTCCTATCATGTTACAATAACAAAAAAGACATAACAAAACCCACTGCAGACGGGTTATCTACTTTATCATTCCGAGATGATATTGTTCCAATTGTAACTTCAGGTGGCTGTGGCTGCCATATAAATGCCAAGGTTGCTAATGCTATACAATTTAAAATTGTTGATACAATTTATTACGGTGCAATTTTAGCAAGATCTACTGTGTTAAATAATATGGCATTGGGCAAAGAACACCCAGGAGAAGGCGGCATATTTTTTAGTGTAGCGCAAGCTGCATTAATTAAAACATGGGTTAGCCAAGGTGCAAAAGACAATTATATACCACCAGCAATAACCGGGCCTGTAACCTATACTTCTAATATTGTTCCAATTTATAAAACAGATTGCAAGGGAACATCTTGTCATGGTGGGCTTGGACCAAATTTAGACTATGCTAAAATGATTGCAGATAAGGATCAACTTAGTTTAATGATGTCTAGTGCAGGTAATAATGGACACAAAGGTGGTGTGATTGGTTTGCCAGCAGTAACAACAACCACTTTTTTAGCTTGGATTTCTCAAGGAATGCCTCAATAAAATTTAACCCATTTTAAAATTTAAAAATTTATTACGATGAAAAAAATATCATTATTAGTATTAGTGTTCATTTTATTTGTGAATTTGATAATTGCACAAACTTATAAAACCAGGGATGCAAATATTTTCTTTAACCCCAATAAAGACCAAAGCCACAAAGACTATGCTTCTGCTAGTAAGGAAGGGACAGCTGTATTAAAAGTTGAAACTAGTGAAGTAGCACTATTAGTTCCTATGAAAACATTCCATTTTAATAATGCTTTATTAGAAGAGCATTTCAATGAAAACTATTTACATACAAATAAGTTTCCAAATGCAACTTTTAAAGGAAAATTAATTGGGTTTAAAAAAGAGCAATTGGCAAAAGATGGTATTTATGATATGACTTCTGAAGGACAAGTATCCTTGCATGGTGTTACACATGATTTTAAAGCGCCTGTAAAAATGGAAGTAAAAGGAAAAGTAGCAACTTTTATGTGCTTCTTTAAAATTAAAGCAGAAGATTATAATATAGATATACCAGGTTTGGTTAAGCCTAAATTATCTGATGAAACACCTATTGAAGCGAATATCAAATTTCAATTAAACTAATCTTTCAATTTTAAGAATATGAAAAAAATAGTATTAATTTTTATGATTGCCTGTGGCTTCTTTATGAAAGCTACTGCGCAAGACGATCTTTTGGGAGATCTAGTAAAAGACGATTCTTCTAAAGTAAAACAAAACATCACTACTGCAACTTTTAAATCATTTAGAATTATCAATTTGCAGAGTGTTGAAATGACTGGAAAAGGGAATTTACAGTTTATGATCAGTCACCGTTTTGGACAGGTTTGGAAAGAAGGAAAAGGGTTGTCGAATATTGCTCAGCTATTTGGATTGAATTCTGGATTTGCTAGTACTTATATGTCATTTGATTATTCCTTTACCGATTATATGAACCTTGGATTTGCTATGACAGGGAATGCTAGGTTTGAAAGTTGGGCTAAATTTAAATTATTGAAACAGCAAACAGGATTAAAAAATATGCCAGTTTCGGTATCATTATTTTCTCTAGCTAATTTTGACGCAACTGAAGGCTCAAGCCCAGATGATTTAACTTGGAATCGGTTTTCATTTATGCACCAATTATTAATTGCAAGAAAATTCAGTGAAAAATTTTCTTTAGAGTTAATACCTTCTTTGATTCACTATAATATTGTTAATTACGGTATTAATAATACGAACAATATTTTTTCAATTGGTGTTGGAGGACGTTATAAATTAACTAATAAAACGGCCATTAGTTTTGAATATGCTCGTCAATTAAATGGTTATGAAGACTTATTAGATGAAAGTGCTTCTGCCGTAAACTATACCCCCGATTTATTCTCTATTGGATACGACTGGGATACTGGTGGACACATATTTCAATTCTTTTTATCTAGTTCTACAAGTGCTACCAATATAGCGCAATTGAGTTCAAATACAGCTAATTTCAGACCTGGTAATTTTTCTTTAGGATTTAACCTAAATAGAAGTTATGGTATTAAAAAAGTAGTACAAACACATTAAAGTTTCTTTAGGTTTTTGTTTTTAACGCCTCAATTTATTGAGGCGTTTTTTTTATCACACTATCAAAAAACTTTTTGTGGTCTAGATTTAATTTTTGAAGCTTGAGTTTTTGCATGTAAATTCAAGTTGATTTCCCTATAATTTACTTAATAATTAAAGGGAATTAATATTAGTTGATATTTGTTTTAAGAATAAAATCGCTGATGTATCATGCCTAATAATATTCTTTTATGAGCTATAATTATCTTCAATTAGATAACAATTGGTTGCATTTTGATCAAATTAAAGATCTATTAGATTTTGATCAACATATTTCTATCACTTTTAATGCTCATAAACGAATCATTGCGTGTAGAGATTTCTTAGATAAAAAAATGAGCGAAGAAAACAGTTTATTTTATGGAATAAACACTGGCTTTGGTTATTTACAAAATGTAAAAATAGATGCTGACTCTATAGAACAATTACAATACAATTTATTGGTATCGCATGCTTGTGGACTAGGAGAGGAAGTGCCAAAAGACATTGTGAAGTTGATGCTGCTATTGAAAGTGAAATCATTAAGTTACGGACATAGTGGGGTTCAAATTGATACAGTTAGTCGTTTGGTAGACATGTTAAACAATGATGTATTGCCAGTAATATATACCCAAGGCTCACTTGGTGCATCTGGTGATCTTGCACCACTTAGCCATTTGAGTTTGCCATTACTTGGTTTGGGTGAAGTAATGCATGGTGGAAAAAAATATCCATCGAAAGAAATCCTTAATAAATTTAATTGGCAACCTATTCAGTTGCAAAGTAAGGAAGGTCTTGCGCTAATAAATGGAACGCAATTTATGGCGGCCTATGGTTTATATTGTTTAAAAAAATCGCAGCATTTAATTGCTATGGCTAACTTAATAAGTGCCATGAGTTTCGATGCATTTGATTGTATATTGGAGCCGTTAGACCATCATATACATGCTATTCGTGCGCACAAAGGGCAAGTAGCAACAGCAGAAGCTTTAAGAGATAATTTAAAAGGCAGTGCCATTGCTACTCAAACAAAACAACAAATACAAGATCCATATTCTTTTCGCTGTATTCCTCAAGTACATGGTGCTACCACAGATGCATTTGAGCATGTTTTAGGTGTTTTTATTCGGGAAGCTAATTCTGTAACAGATAATCCAAATATTTTTCCTGACGAAGACTTGATTGTTAGTGGGGGTAATTTCCACGGACAACCATTGGCCTTGGCACTAGATTATTTAGCGATTGCTATGAGTGAATTAGCCAATATCTCTGAACGTAGAACTTATCAACTAATTAGTGGTCAACGTAACTTACCCATGTTTTTGGTTAAAAATTCGGGATTGAATTCTGGTTTTATGATTCCTCAGTACACTGCAGCGGGAATAGTGAGTGAAAACAAGCAATTGAGTACGCCTTCATCGGTAGACAGTATTTCATCTTCAAATAACCAAGAAGACCATGTGAGTATGGGTGCCAATGGCGCTACAAAATGCTTGCGGGTAATTGAAAATGTAGAAAAAGTACTGGCAATTGAATTGTTAAGTGCCGCACAGGCATTGGATTTCAGAAGGCCAATGCTGAGTTCCAACAAAATAGAGCAACTTTTTACAGCTTTTAGAACCAAAGTTAGTTTTAATGAATCTGACCGATTGTTACACGATGATATGGTTGTTTCCATTGATTTTTTAAAGCAATATGTTATTAACTAGATTAAATTTTACACAGAATATGGTTGTATAAAAACTTAGCAGTATTTTTCCACCATCAATTCAATAAAAAAAATCAAATGAAAAAAATAGTATTCTTTGTTGTAGCCTCTTTTATGGTAGTTGCCTCTTTTGCACAATCTGCCGAACAAAAAATTTCTGATAAGGTAAAAGTAATGTTCCCAGGTAAGCCAGAAGAAGTAAAAGCACCTAATGGAGCAATAGTTTATACCTTTAAAAAAGACAGTTCTGTAGCTTATATGGGTATGTCTTTTGATTTAAGTGCAATGGGTTTAACCGCAGATATGATTGCCTCTGCAGGTGATGCTTTGTGGGATCAAATGAAAGGCGGAATGACCCAGCAAATGGGTGGTGCTGTAATTGCAAAAGACGAAGTACTGACTTTTAAAGGAAAAAGTAGTTTGTATTTAGAAATTGATGGCACTGAGTCTACAAGTGCTCAGTTGAAAGGTAAAAAAGCCTATGGCTATGTGTTTTTTATTGGATCTGTATTACACCAAGTACTGTATTATTCAGCTGATAAAGGGGCTAAAAAAGAAGATGCAACTGCGTTTTTCGATTCAGTAACTATCTCTGAATAACTATAATAATTATTGATAAAAAAGGCTGGTAGCGCTATACAAAGTAGTGTTGCCAGCCTTTTGTTTTGGGGTATTTCTCCGATATCCATTCTGCTTAAAGCGATCTATTTCGTACATTCGCCATTAGAAATGTTATACAAATGAGCGAAGAAAAGAGCCTGAATTTTATTGAAGAGATAGTAGAAGCCGATTTAAATGCTGGAAAATACCAATCTATACTAACCCGATTTCCTCCAGAACCTAATGGCTACCTACATATTGGGCATGCAAAGAGTATTTGTTTGAACTTTGGTTTAGCCATTAAATATGGTGGTAAAACCAATCTGCGTTTTGATGATACCAATCCTAGTACCGAAGAAACTGAATATGTAGAGAGTATTAAAGAAGATGTGCGATGGTTAGGATTTGAATGGGCTAATGAATTATACGCCTCTAATTATTTTGAACAACTCTATCAATTTGCTACCCAATTAATAGAAAAAGGGTTGGCATATGTAGATGATAGTTCGAGTGAAGAAATTGCTACACAAAAGGGTACACCAACACAAGCTGGAATTGAAAACCAATTCAGGCAGAGAACTGTTCAAGAGAATATCGAATTATTTTCAGACATGCGTGCTGGAAAATACAAAGATGGAGAAAAAGTTTTGCGCGCTAAGATTGATATGGCTAGTTCAAACATGCATATGCGCGATCCTATCATTTATCGTATTAAACATGCGCACCACCACAGAACTGGGGATGCTTGGTGTATTTACCCGATGTATGATTTTGCCCATGGACAAAGTGACTCTATTGAAAATATTACCCATTCTATTTGTACACTAGAATTTATACCACACCGTCCCTTATATGATTGGTGTATTGAAAACCTATCAATTTTTCCATCAAAGCAATACGAGTTTGCCCGATTGAATATTACGTATACAATCATGAGTAAACGAAAGTTATTGCAATTGGTAAATGAAAAGCATGTTTTTGGTTGGGATGATCCTAGGATGTCTACTATTTCGGGCATGCGCAGAAGAGGCTATCCTGCAGAGAGTATCCGTGATTTTTGCGAAAAAATTGGAGTGGCTAAAAGAGAGAATTTAATTGATTTTAGTTTGCTAGAATTTTGTGTACGTGAAAAATTAAATAAATCGGCACTACGCAGAATGGTAGTGTTTGATCCATTAAAAATTGTTATTACCAATTATCCCGATACGGTTGAGTTTTTAGAAAGCGAGAATAATCCGGAAGATCCAAACTCAGGAACTAGAACAGTACCTTTTAGTAAAGAATTGTTTATTGAAAAAGACGACTTTATGGAACTGGCACCCAAAAAGTATTTCCGTTTATCGCCCGGACAAATGGTGCGTTTAAAAAGTGCTTATATTATTAAATGCGAATCGGTTATAAAAGATGCTGAAGGAAATATTACTGAATTGCATTGTACTTATATTCCTGAAAGTAAAAGTGGCTCTGATACTTCTGGTATAAATGTAAAAGGCACTTTGCATTGGGTAAGCATTGCACATGCCATTAATGCAGAAATTAGAATGTACGACCGCTTGTTTCAAGTAGAAGATGTAGCGAATGCAGAAGGAGATTTTAAAGATCATATTAATCCTAATTCATTACAAGTACTTGCAAATGCTTATGCAGAGCCCGCTTTGCAATCTGATCCTCCAACCGATGCTTGTCAATTTATTAGAAAAGGATATTTTATTTTAGACAAAGACAGCACTAGTACGCAGTTGGTTTTTAATAGAACAGTAACCCTTAAGGATGCATGGGCTAAAGAAGTGAAGAAAGCATAGTATGAATTTATTAACCACATTTATTAAGCATTGGCAAAAAGAATTTAACCAATGGCCTGTAACTAATTGCCATTTATTATTGGCGGTTAGTGGGGGAGTAGATAGTGTGGTAATGACCGATCTTTTTTATCAAGCTGGTTTTGATTTTACTATTGTACACTGTAATTTTCAATTAAGAGGATCTGTGAGTGATTCAGATGCAATGTTTGTAAAAGCATTAGGAGAAAAATATGAGAAAGAAGTTATTGTAAAGGAATTTGATACAGCTAACTATGCAGCTGAAAATAAAATAGCCATTCAAGAAGCGGCCCGAAACCTACGCTACAATTGGTTTCAAGAGGTATTGGTTCAAAAAAAAGCAGCATATTTAAACAAAGCAATAGGTATCGTAACAGCACACCATGCCAATGACAATATTGAAACGGTACTCATGCATTTTTTTCGCGGAACAGGCGTGCATGGGTTGCGTGGCATTTTACCCATTCAAAAAGACCGTTCAATTGTTAGGCCATTATTGCTTATTGCAAAAGAGGATTTAATTGAATATGCAAATGAATATGCATTGGATTTTGTAGAAGACCAATCGAATGCATCCGATAAATATTCTCGCAACTTTTTTAGGAATCAATTAATACCGCAAATAAAAACGGTGTATCCAAAAGTTTTAGAAAATGTACTAAGCAATATAGATCGTTTTAAAGATGTGTCATTGATATACGAAGAAGCAATGGCGCAAAAATTAAAGGCCCTATTATTAATTAATGGCAATGAATTTCAAGTGCCAATTGTTAAGCTAAAAAAATCCAACACAGTTGCTACAATTGTATGGGAAATAATAAAGCAGTTTGGTTTTTCTGCACAACAAATTACAGAAGTTGTAAAACTATTAGATAGTAATGACAATGGAGCTAATGTATTCTCTGCAACACATAGAATTATTCGCAATAGAAATTGGTTGATTATTGCAACACTTGAAACTGAAAATGCTAAACATATTATTGTTGAAAAAAACCACAATAAAATTAATTTTCAGTTAGGAGGTTTACAGTTTCGTTTATCTGAAAATACAGCAGTATCAATTGCTTCAGACAAAAATACCGCACAATTAAATGCCGAAAATTTAGAGTACCCATTAATAATAAGGCCTTATAAAACAGGCGATTATTTTTATCCGCTGGGCATGCAAAAAAAGAAAAAACTAAGCAAGTTTTTTATAGACCAAAAATTATCCAAAACAGACAAGGAAAAAGTATGGGTAATAGAAACGAATAAAAAAATTGTATGGGTAATAGGCTTTAGAATAGATGATCGATTTAAAATCACACCAACAACTAAGCAAGTATTATCTATTCAATTTAAAGCAAATTAAGCGCCTATTTTTAAGTAGCTTAATATGTCTGTAACAAATATAGTAACAGGTCTGTAATCGCTTAAAAACTGGCAGCTAACTATTATAAATATTATTCCAAATAGGGCACCCCAAATATGTGCGGAATGATTAATATTTCCGTGTCCTTTTTTTGCTAAATAGGCAGATAGTGCTAAGTAAATTGGTCCAAAAATAAATCCAGGAATATTTACAGGAATAGGAAAAATACCCATGAGCATTGTTGGGTTTAAAAATATACCAACGAAAATAACAGCAGAAACGGCACCTGATGCACCCAAACTTCTATAATGATAATTGTCTTTATGTTGTATATAAGTAGGTAAAAGGCAAATAACTAGTGAGGTGATATATAAAATCAAATACAAGGGCTTTCCTTTCTCACCAAAGATTGATACAAATGCACTTTCAACCATCTCTCCAAATAAATAGAATGAGTACATATTAAATGCCAGGTGCATAATATCTGCATGGATAAATCCACAGGTAATAAAACGATACCATTGGTTCTTATAGGTAATAGCTGGAGGGTAAAAAATTAGGTCTTCAGTTATTTTTTCGTTCGAAAAAGCCGTAAAAGAAATGATACAGGTTAGTGCAACAATTGCAATGGTAATAGTAATCATACAAGCAATTTAGCGTTTTTGACTAATAGCGCAGAATTACTTGCGTTAATTTTCTATGAAAGTTTAAATATGGTGGTACTTCTCATTGCGTAAAATAGTGCAAGCTCGATAGACTTGTTCGGCCAAAATTAGTCTTACCAACATATGCGGAAAAACAAGTTTAGACAAACTCCAAGTCATATTGGCTCTTTTAGTTATAGCATCGTCTACTCCAAATGCGCCGCCAATTAAAAATATCACTCGTTTGCTACTGTCGTTTGCTCTTTGTTGAAGGAGTTTAGACAGTCCTGGAGAATCGTATTGCTGCCCGCGTTCATCTAATAAAATTAAAAAATCATCGCTTTGAATTTGTTGTAAAATTGCTTGAGATTCTGCCTTTTTTAAAACAGGCTCTGCTAGGCTAGCTGCATTTTTTGGAGGGGGTATGATTTGCCATGCCACAGAAAAATATTTACCAATTCTGGTAGTGAAGTCTTCAATGCCAGCATTTACATAAGGTTCATTGCTTTTGCCAAGAGAACAGAAAATAATTTTCATGGACTAAAATTAATGGATTGCACCCGTATTATAGTTTGCTTATTGGTCTAATTTGGCGGATATTTTTTTTGCAGCACTAACACAAAGCTGAATCATTTTTTTTCTGGTGGTATTGCTAAAGCGAAAGGCGGGTAAATAGATACTTAAACTTGCGGTAAGTATTCCATTATCATAAATAGGAGCGGCAATGCCAATTACTTGTACACTATCTTCTATTAATGCATATTTGTTTTTTCGAATCATTTTTATTTGTTCCAAGAATTTTTCATGGGTATTGGCTTCTTGCCAAATTGCTTTTGAAGGGAGTCCGTATTGTTCTACGTATTTTGCAAGAGATTCTTCTGAAAGCATTGCTACCAATAGTCTTCCTGTAGAAGAGTCGTATGCTTTTTTTTCGTCTGGTGTATTTGCCTGCACCATTTGTGCGCAGTTGTTTTTATAAATAACCACTCTTTTATCGGCCTTTAAAATGGCTATCAAACATTTTTCATTAATTAAGTTTGTAATGCTTTCCATTTCTGGTTCTGCTGCGGAAATTAAACTAGCAAAAGTTTGGTTATTGCCTAATAATTGTCGACTATTTTTTCCTAAAATATATCCTTTTTGAATATCTGATTTTTCTAGATAGCCTCTATTTACTAGTGTTTTAATGATATTGGCACAGGTAGCTGGGTTAAGTTGAAGGTCACGTGCAATATGGCCCATTAACTTGGGTTTCTGTGTTTCATTCGACACATATTCCAAAATATCCAAAGCACGGTTAATCACTTGTATCATTTGCCAATAATTGCTTTACGAAAATACACCAATTTATTCCACCTAATAAAATTTTTACTTTATTATATGGAATATCAGTTTTCTTTACAAGGGTTTAATTAGAAACAATTTTTAACACCAATCTATTGCCATGCCAAATAAAACTGCTTCCACACGTTTTGCCTTTATTATGATTACCTCCTTGTTTTTTATGTGGGGTTTTGTACATAATCTAGATCCTATTTTAATTCCACATTTAAAAAAGTCTTTTAGTTTAAGCACCTTACAATCTTCATTGATTGATTCTGCTGTGTTCATTGCCTATTTTGTAATGGCATTGCCTGCAGGATATATTATGAAAACCTATGGATATAAAGCTGGAATTATCACTGGCTTAGCATTATTTGCCATAGGATCATTTTTATTTATTCCAGCAGCTAATACACAACAGTATGCTTTCTTTTTAACGGCATTATTTGTTATTGCTTGTGGATTAACCATTTTAGAAACGGCTGCAAATCCTTATGCTTCTTTATTAGGAGATCCTGCTTCTGCTACACAACGTTTAAATTTTGCCCAATCATTTAATGGATTGGCTGCAACCCTTGCTCCAATTATTGGCGCAAGAATTATTTTAACCCAAGGTGCTAGTGACGAAGTGTTAAGTAAAATGACAGATTCTGCTAAACAAATTGCTTTGGCATCAGAAGCTGCATCTGTTAAAACACCTTATTTTATTTTAGGAAGTATCATTGTATTAATTGCAATCATATTTGCATTTATTAAGCTGCCAGAAATTAAGGAAGAAGCAACAGAAGGCAAAAGCATCTTACATACCCTTCGTCATTCACATTTACGTTGGGCAGTAGTTGCACAATTCTTTTATGTTGGTGCGCAAGTTTGTGTATTTAGTTTCTTTATTTTATTTGCAATTAAAGCCGCCGGTTTAGATAGGGTTAAAGCAGCAGATTATTTAGGATGGGGTTGTGGAATGGCATTTATGATTGGTCGTTTTGCAGGAACATTTTTTATGCGATATATTGCTCCTCCAAAATTATTGGCTTTTTACGCAGCCATGTGTGTGCTACTTTGTTTAGGTGCTATTTTGGTAAAAGGAATGCCAGCTGTTTATTGTGTAATTGGTATTGCGTTTTTTATGTCTATTATGTTTCCAACCATTTTTTCTTTGGGTATAAATCAATTAGATGCAGATACAGAAATGGGTAGTAGTTTAATTATTATGTCGATAGTGGGTGGAGCTTTAATGCCGCCAATACTAGGTTATATTAGCGATCGCACACAAAATATTCAATTAGGCTATATTGTTCCATTGGTATGTTTTGTAGTGATATTTTATTTTGGATGGAAGGGGCATAAAGTAGTTCCAGTAAACTAAAAATTAATAGGTATGTTTCAGCGATATTGTTTAGCACTTGACTTATATGATGATGCCGATTTAATTGCTCAATACGAAGAATGGCATAAAAAAGTTTGGCCTGAAATTTTAGAAAGTATTAGTAGTGCAGGGATTGAACAAATGGAAATTTACAGGGTAAGTAATCGTTTGTTTATGATTATGGAAGTGAATGAACAGTTTAGTTTTGAGGCCAAATCACAGGCAGATGCAAGCAACCCTAAAGTACAAGAATGGGAAGCCTTAATGTGGAAATTTCAACAGTCATTTTCATTTGCAAAGCCTGGCGAAAAATGGGTGCTTATGTCGAAAATATTTTCATTAAAATAAACAATAACCATGTTTGATTTAACAAATAAAACAGCAGCCATTACAGGTGCCGCGAGTGGAATAGGTAGAGCTATTGCCATGCTTTTTGCCAAACAAGGAGCTAGTATACATATCATAGACTTTAATTTAGCAGCAGCAGAATTAGTTGTTGCAGAAATTACAGCATTAGGTGGTTCTGCATTTGCACATGCTGCTGATGTTAGCGATCAAAATGTGATGGTTAATATATTTGAAAGAATAGGTAAACTTGATATTTTGGTAAACAATGCCGGCATAGCCCATGTTGGTACGATTGAAACAACCAGTAGTGCAGACTTCGATAAAGTGTTTAGGGTAAATGTACAAGGAGCTTACAATGCAATGTTTGCAGCAATTCCAGCTATTAAAACAAATGGCAAAGGGGTTATCTTAAACCTTGCATCTATTGCCGCATTAATAGGTATTCCTGATCGTTTTGCATATAGTATGAGTAAAGGTGCTATAGTAGCAATGACAATGAGTGTGGCAAGGGATTATCTCAACCAAAACATTCGTTGTAATTCAATTTCACCTGCAAGAGTACATACCCCATTTGTTGATGGATTTATTGCTAAAAACTATCCAGGAAAAGAAACTGAAATGTTTGAAAAATTGTCTAAATCTCAGCCAATTGGCAGAATGGGATCTGTAGATGATATTGCAGCATTGGCCTTGTATCTTTGTAGCGATGAATCTAGTTTTATAACAGGTAATGATTACCCTATAGACGGAGGTTTTATTCATTTAAATAATTAATTGTATGAATCGTTTATTCATTTTATTACTATCTACGTTTGTTGTGTCTACAATAGTTGCACAACCAGGTTATACGCCATCAAAAGAAAATTTGGCGGCTCGTACTGAATTTCAGGACATGAAATTTGGTATGTTTATTCATTGGGGTGCATCCAGTGTTTTGGCACAGGGTGAGTGGGTTATGAATAACAGAAATATTCGGGTAGATGAATATAAAAATTTAATTCGTGTATTTAATCCAATTGATTTTGATGCAAAGGAATGGGTGGCTACTGCAAAAAATGCAGGCATGCAATACATTACTTTTATTACGCGTCACCACGATGGGTTTAGCAATTTCGATACCAAACAATCTGATTGGAAAATTACCAATACGCCTTATGCTAAAGATGCACTCAAACAATTAGCCGATGAGTGTCATAAGCAAGGAATAAAATTATTTTGTTATTACTCCTTACTTGATTGGTATCGTACCGATTACCAATATGAAACAGGTAAAACAGGAAAAGGAACTGGCAGAAAAGCAAAAAGCGATTGGAATAGTTATATCGCTTTTATGAAAGCACAGTTAACTGAATTGCTAACTAATTATGGAGATATTGCTGGCATTTGGTTTGATGGCCATTGGGATCAATTAGACAATGACCAAGACAAAACTTTACAAGCAAAAGTTAATTGGCACTATGATGAAATTTATAGTTTAATCCATCGATTGCAACCAAAATGTTTAATTAGTAATAACCACCATTTACTACCTATTCCTGGCGAAGATTTTCAAGCATTTGAAAAAGATTTGCCTGGTGTTAATACTACTGGTTTTGGTGGAGCTGATATTTCTAAATTACCATTAGAAACCTGCGAAACAATGAATGATGCATGGGGTTATAATGTAACGGATAGAAAATATAAAACCGTTAAACAACTAATTCAATACCTTGTAAATGCAGCCGGAAGAAATGCCAATTTTTTATTAAATGTTGGTCCTAAACCAAATGGGGTAATTCAAAAAGAGTTCACTGATACACTGGCTGCAGTAGGAAAATGGATGCAACAAAATGCTAGTACTATTCGTGGAACAAGAGGCGATATAGTTCCTGCACAAGACTGGGGTGTTATTACAAAAAACACCAGTTCTATGTTTGTACATATCCTAAATAAAAAAGACAATAACCCATACTTATTTATTCCTCAGTTTACAGGTAAGGTAAATACTGCGGTTTTATTTAATGGAAAAACACCACTTAAATTTAAGCAGCAACCAGAAGGATTATTTATTTATTTAGACGGAATTAAATTAAACGATATCGACACAATTATTCAATTAAATTAAAATAACTATATGAAATTAATTCGGTTTGGTGAATTGGGTGCTGAAAAACCAGGGGTGCATATTGATGGAATAAATTATGATGTATCTGCTTTTGTTAAAGAGTATGATGAATTGTTTTTTGCTAGCGGTGGTATTGCACAATTAGAATGGATGTTATCGAACAAAGCAAATACATTGCCTATTGTGCCTGCATCTACAAGGTTAGGTTGCCCAGTAGCAAGGCCTTCTAAAGTACTTTGTGTTGGATTGAATTATGCAAAGCATGCTAAGGAAACTAATGCGGCCATACCAACTGAGCCAATTTTATTTATGAAATCAACAACGGCTGTAGTGGGTCCTAATGATGCTATTATGATTCCACGTGATTCTTTGAAAACAGATTGGGAAGTAGAGCTAGCGGTAGTGATTTCAAAAAAAGCTAGTTATGTTACGGAAGAAAATGCCATGGATTATGTTGCAGGGTATTGTTTGCATAATGATGTGAGTGAGCGTGCATTTCAATTAGAAAGAGGCGGTACTTGGGATAAAGGAAAAGGCTGTGATACCTTTGCACCTATTGGCCCATGGATGGTTACCAAAGATGAAATTGCCAACCCGCATGCATTGCGTTTATGGTTGTCATTGAATGGAAACATTGTTCAAGACAGTAATACCGATGATTTGATTTTTAATATCCCACAATTGATTTCGTATATCAGTTGTTTTATGACCTTATTACCTGGTGATATTATATCTACTGGAACACCAGCAGGAGTTGGTCTTGGAATGAATCCACCGGTATATTTAAAACCGGGTGATGTAATTGAATTGGGAATTGATGGATTGGGTGTTTCTCAACAAAATATTATTGCTTACCAACCAGAAGCATAACAATGAAAATAGATGCACACCAACATTTCTGGCAATACAATGCAGTCAAGCATGCTTGGATTGATGATTCCATGCGCGTTATTAGAAATGATTTTTTTCCAGAACAATTGGCGCCCATTTTAATAGCCAATCAAATTGATGGATGCGTAGCAGTTCAAGCCGACCAAACAGAACAGGAAACTGATTTTTTAATAGAACAAGCAAACAAAAATCCATTTATAAAAGC
>CAIKZP010000145.1 GCA_903831935.1 uncultured Bacteroidota bacterium
TGCTTTCAATTTTTATTATTACGATCTTTGACAACAACATACTTGAAGCACTTAGACAATCAAACATTGTTGTGATTTGCTTTCAATTTTTATTATTACGATCTTTGACAACAACTATAGTGGTACTTGTTTTATCACAAAGTTTGTTGTGATTTGCTTTCAATTTTTATTATTACGATCTTTGACAACAACCCGACTGTGTCGTTTAGTTGTTTATTTGTAGTTGTGATTTGCTTTCAATTTTTATTATTACGATCTTTGACAACAACTGGTCCGCTACTGTTTGCTTATCTGCACCTGTTGTGATTTGCTTTCAATTTTTATTATTACGATCTTTGACAACAACCGATTTAGATTTGTTGAATGCAGAGAATATGTTGTGATTTGCTTTCAATTTTTATTATTACGATCTTTGACAACAACACAAGACTGGGGAAGCAATGACGCAGCCTAGTTGTGATTTGCTTTCAATTTTTATTATTACGATCTTTGACAACAACAGCTATCGCTAATATCCTTTGATGTCAAGTGTTTCAGAGAAAAATAGGACCTGAAAAATGAGTTCAAAAGTCTTCCTTTAGCTATGCTAGGAAGACTTTCTCGTTTCTACAAGTTGTCATTGTCTTAAAATATTTCAAGTTGCTGTGGCCCCTTCATGGCAATTGTTGCCTTTTTTCCATGAAAAATTTTCATCATACTCATTTGTCTGTCGGTAATTGACATAATTCCAATATGCCCTTTCTCGGGCAATATTTTCTGAACACGATTAATATGAACTATTGCATTCTCCATGCTGGAACAATGCCTTAGATAAATTGAAAATTGAAACATTACAAAACCATAGCCCATTATTTTTTTTCTAAAATTCTGAGCTATTCGTCTTTCTGATTTTGTTTCAGTTGGCAAATCGAATAATACAAGTATCCACATAACGCGATATGCATTAAAACGTTCAGAATTCATGATACGCTTGGGTAAGTCACTTTACGAATCTCACCATTATAACATTTTGCAAGTGAAGTAGCTGTACGTTGCATTGCAATCATTAAAGGGCTTCTTTCTCCATTTATTAAAACATCCATTGCTGGAATTTTCAATAATTCTACTTTTAGTTCTTTTGTTAAAAAATCAATATTACTAGTTCGGTGGATTATTTCTCTAACAGTTTCATCTACAAATGGCCTATAAGGCTCCATAATATCATCTGCCAAACAATAAGCATTATAACGATTACGATGAAAAATGCCTAAAGTTGGCAATAGGCCTGCACCAACAATAGCCCGGGCCATAGAAGCCCTAACAATAGAATAGCCATAATTTAATAAGTTATTGGGTGGTGGACCTTCTCTGTCTCTTAAAAACAACCACGCAGGAGGGAATAAATTCTTCCAATAATGCCCTGCAGCAATCGCTTCATTATTACTACTATCTCCACTCTTTACTGTTTTTGCAAGATTAATTAAAAGTTTATTATTGCCATTCCATTTTTGTAATACACTTGCTTGATTCGATATTTTTGCAATAATAGTTTGTTGCCACATCTGCTTTTTAAAAGGTTCCGTTGCTACTATTTGTGCCCTAAATCGTTCACTTTGTAAAGTATTACCTTCTAAAGTCATTAACATTCCAGAAGGAAGATGATGTTCGTTTGAAGTAATTACTGCAACATTATTGGCAACCAACTTATCCAATAAAAAGTGCGATAATGTAATTTGTTGGTTTTCTAAAACCAATATTCCGATATCTTCTATTGCAACAGTTTTATCTGC
Organism: uncultured Bacteroidota bacterium; assembly: GCA_903831935.1. GTDB lineage: Bacteria > Bacteroidota > Bacteroidia > Chitinophagales > Chitinophagaceae > Sediminibacterium. The sequence goes on from CAIKZP010000145.1 coordinate 1,770, forward strand.
ATATAATTCTAACCCCCTTATATGGCTAAAGCTTACAACCATCTGATTATTACTAAACTTTAAATGACAAGGATTTTCTATGCAAATAGTACGTTTAACCATAAACTAATACTCTCCAACCTTTACAATTTGTCCAATATGGTTGATACTAACTTTACTAATTCCAACTAAACCTTTTATGCCTAACTGAGATTTATAAGTAACACCATTCAATAATCTAGGCTCTTCGACATTAGTTTCTAAATGGTGTCTAAAAAAATAATTTTTTGAAGAAATCTTTTGAACTCTAAATAAATAAGGGCTAATTAACTTATAATTTTTAGGATCCAACAAATCGATATCTTTCAATGAATAGGTATCGTTTGGAAAAATAAAATACTCATTTTGTTTCATTGTAAACAAAAACTGCCACCCCAAATCTGCATTAAATAGTTTGTCAATAACTGGTAATCCTTGATTAACGCGTTCTACTGCTTCATATAATGACATCACTTTCTCTTGCAAAACGCCTTCAGCATCTTTATAAATTGCAACATGATGGTTATTTCCAGTACTTACAAAATCAACAGGTAAAGCATTTCCATTTGCATCCAAAATAGTTTTACCCAAATTATCTTTTTTATTATGCAATGCTTCTGCATTTTTTACACCACTTATAGCAACTCTTTTAATAGCAATTCTACTTTTTTCATTTAACCAAATTGGATTCATCTCTAAGTTCGAGAACGCCTCTTTTGCTTTACCTCCAAAAGCATCAAGCCTAGCTTGCAGTATCCTTCTTATTCCTGTATCTATAACTTTTTCGATTTTTAAATCTGGATTAATTTCTTTTCTAATAATATAGTCATCCTCAAACCAAACTAATTTCACTTTAACTGGAACTGGATTTGTTTTATCATTGTCAATAAATAGTGGATTCTTATCCAAACTGTTTTTTGCGGTAAATGCTTTCTTTGGATCATTATTATTTTCTTTAAGCCTTTGCAATAAGGCACTACGTTGTTTTGAATCTGCAACTAATTGTATAGTTGTCTCATCAAAATTTGCACCTACTTTTTCATCTTTTGTAACATATTGTTTAATCTTTCCATATACAGTCTCTTTATGTAATTGCCCACGCTGAGTTAATTCAATTTTAATTTTTTCGTCTTTTTTGGATAGTGTTTTATTTTTATTTTTCGTTACAACTTTATTTTTTGCTTTAATAGAAACCAATATATTCTCTAATTGTTTTTTTGCCTCTGTTCTAAAGTTGTTTAATGGCAATTTAAAACGCCTCTTTCCATCCGAATCTTTATATGTTTCTTTTTGTTCAATACCATATATACTTCCTGACTTGTCACTTCTAGCGTTTAAATTATTAAGATATTGTACATGGCTTCTTTTTGTAAAAGCAACAGTTAATGCATCCATAGCATGATGCCTATGGTCATTACGTTTAGTCCATTCAACAATTCTTTCTTTTGTATTTCCATCCTTTTGCTGAATCAATTCAGTAAGACCTAATTTTTTATACTTATCGAAATTTAGTTCTTGCATTACATTTATCAAGTCCCAGTCTTCCCGTAATTTACTGGTAATGCTGCCTGTAGTAGTATTAACTGTTCTGCAAATTTCTTCAAGAATTTGTTTTGCTTTTTTTGCAATGTATTGGCTATCTCTTAAGTCCCTTTCAATAAATCCTTCTCCAATATTTACACCTTTTAAAAGTAATTTTTTGTATTTAGCCTTACTTATACCACCTTCTTTAAAATTATGCATCATTTCAATTCTGGCTAAATAATCAACTAGTTTATCATTCCCTAAAGTATTACTAACAAAATCAAATGCAGTTTCATCTTTTTTATTAATATTTTCTTGACGAGGTGCAATTGTTTTGTTAGAAAAACTGTCATCAAAAAGCCTTGCCTTAGGTATTATATGTTCTATATCAAATTCTTTTGAAAATAATTTTTCTCTTGGTATATATGTATCGGAATACAATGTTTTGTATCCATTGTTTTTTAATTCTTCATATAATTTATACCGTATTATATCATTACGTGTTGGATTTGTTATATTAAATTCCTTTTGTAGTATAGATGCAATTGACAAATGCAATATATTGGCTTGATTTATACTTAATGTTGCTTCTGCCCTTTCTTTTGCATTCTTTTTAAGTTCTCTAGCTAATTCAATTCTTATTTCATCTGGCTTACCCAATGAAGGATCAGTAATTATAGCATTCACAACATTTACTAACTGATTTAATATTTTCTCTACAATTGGATTTCTTAAACTATTCTTAGGTAGTATTTCTAATTTTTCTTTAAGTATACGATTGGCGTTTTCTTCTTTAGTTAAAAATGATGAATGATTATAACCAGCAGCCTTACAGGATTCACTGTAATTGTTCTCTTTAATAAAAACAAACATTTTACGTAATGCCTTTGCACTTAAATTTCCATAATCTTGTTGAAGGGGAATAGTTGCTAATATTTGTGCAAATTCTTTTTTAAAACCAAATTTTTTTAAAAGCAAACTATATAGCAATTCATTACCTGAGTTAGAATTATCACTTTCATAAGAATATAATAAATGCCATAATTGATAAGAAGCTTGTTTTTCAAATTCTTTTGATTCTAATTCTCCATTAAAAAACAAAATATTAGAATTTATACCATGAACTTCAAAAAAATCAGAAACAATGCTTTTAATTTCAACAGGATTCATTTGAACCCATTTGATTTCTTCTTGCCCTTCTAATTCCATCATTTTAAAAAAAGCTTCATACAACGAAAAATTCGTTCTATTCCCTTCTAGTGTTGCGTAGTTTAACTCCCAGTCTTTCGATAAATAGCCTACTGCATTTAGTGCTGCATTTTTTGTGAGATTCCCTTTTAAGTTTAGTTCATTAAATAGCAATTCTTTTGCCTGAAGATCAAATTCATGAACCGTATCAGTGTTTTTGTTTTTTATGCGTAGGCTATGAAGATTTTGCCATATTTTAAATTCTTGAAATAATGGCGATGATTTTGGCGCTACTTTTCTGCCTATTAATTTAGAAGTTTTAACGCCATTGTTATTTAATTGTACTGTTTCATTTTCTAACTCACAGATACTAACTAGCCCTTTTTGAGATTTAAGTTTTCGTTGATAAAAAATAATTACATCTCTAATTTCGTTTTTAAGAATTGGAGTTAAAGATGGATGGAAAGTATTTTGTTTCTCCCATATACAATCAAATTCATCTAAATAATCTTGTCGATAAAAAACTTGGTTCTTAAATTTTGTATGTGGATTATTTTGTAATTGCTTGTATAAATACTGGCCAATTGTTTCTTTGTTAAAATAAAGCTCTTTACTACGATCACTAATTGCGCCTAAATATCCACTAGAATTGTTTAAATTATTATTTATTTCAGCAATTACAAATGCAGCCTCTTCTTTAGATAATTGACTATTAATTCCTTTACTTCTCCATTCGTATGCCTGTAACCTTTTTTGCTCCCTTGTCCCCTTATTTTCTGCAGTATTAAATCCAAATTGACTCCAAAACATAGCATTTGTAGCTCTTTGAGCTTTACCTTGAATCTCTTTTTTGAAATCAGAAGTAAAAATATCTGGATAATATTCACCCTGTTTTTTCCATATTTTATCAAACTCACTATTCAAATCTGAACGATAAAAATCAGGTAAAGCTTTAACACCCTCTTTTAATAATTGAAAGCACAATTGTCCTGGAGTAAGCCCTTCATCATACAATCGCTTAGCAACACCCATTCCGTCAATAATTTTACCTTCATCTTCATTATTTACTTTTCTGCTACTCTTATATCCTCTTTTCTTATTGATCATCAATAGTAATTGAGCAAAACTTTCAAGAGATAATTGCTCAGAAACAGCTTTGGCACGATTAGCATAAGTAGAATGTGTAGATCCTTTATCATCCTCTGCAAGAATTGTATCTTTAGAAATGATATTATTTTCTTTTAAAATAGAAATTAAATTTTCTCTCCTTTGTTTATAGCGTTGTAAATTCCTTCTTGCACTTCGCTTCATTGTTCTTTCAGCGTTCCCTGTAAAGGCTTTTCCTTTTTCAAAATTGTTTAACTCCTCAGTTGTTAGCGGGTTAACTCTAACTCCTAATCGTACAATTGAAGAATCATTGTTTTCACCTTCTTGTACAAAAGCCCAACCAATAGACGTTGTTCCTAAGTCTAACCCTAATATTTTTTTCATGTTTATGTTTTAAAAGAAAGTACTTATATTTACAATGAAGCAAATCACAATAAGGATTATTCCGTTGTGAAAACATTAAGTTACCCTCGACTTTAACGGGGGTATTTTTTTGCACTATTAAGTTATGATATTTTTTTTAATCATACGTAAATCTTTCACTTTAAAAAGATAAACTTACTTTTTAGAATATTCTAAATTCACATTTCTAGGTCATCCCACCCCAAAATCTAACAATACTTTATAAATTCCACCCACCATTTACTAGTCGCATTCATTAGGTTTGCAAAAAATTGGCGGATATGTTTAAATATTTTTGTCTTTCCTTATTATTGCTTTGTTCCATTAGCGTAATGGCCCAAAACGAATCAGACGGCAATAAAGGCAAATTCAAACAAGAACATATTTTTATAGGGACCGGCTTGAATGTTGGGTTTGCCAACCGAAGTTTCAACCTAGGCATCAATCCCGAAATTGGCTATAGCATTACCAAATGGCTCGATGCAGGCATTGTTACCAACCTTAACTACTATTCTCAAAGTCCTATAGACAATAGTCCATATAAATCTCAGAAACTGAGTTATGGGGCAGGTAGTTTTATTAGAATTTGGCCTGTGAATTTTTTCCATATTCAAATACAACCAGAATTTAATTGGATTAATAGTTCCGATAAAAATTCTACTACTGGCATCAACATAAAAAATAATTATAATGCTGGCAGTTTATTGGTGGGCATTGGATATGGTTCGCATTTTTTGGGCAGCCGTTACTCTTATGTCACTTTAATGATGGATATACTAGAAGATACCAAATCGCCTTATCGCGATCAATTTAACGACCCCATCCCTGTATTTAGAGCAGGTTTTGGCGTTTACCTCAAACCACGTAAGCAATAACTTCTTCTGGCTTTGTACAAACAATAATTCGGTCTTGCCAGGCTTCGTATAAAAACCCTTGGTCAAACATATTTTGTAAATGTCCTATTAATGGGTTGTAATAGCCATTGGTATTAAGTATAAAGATCTTTTTATTATGGATTTTTAAGTTGTTCCAGGTAACCATTTCAAAAAGTTCATCTAGGGTGCCATGTCCACCAGGTAAAATCACCGCCGATTCGCACAAATCGTACATCATTCTCTTGCGCACATGCATATCGGCAACCACGCGTAAATCCGTTAAGCCCTTGTGTGCTGCTTCCCAGGCTAGTAATAATTCTGGAATCACCCCTATCACTTTCCCCCCATTATCAATCACCCCATTCGCTACAGCACCCATCATTCCCTTATTGCCCCCGCCGTAAACCAAGGTTATTTGATTTTTAGCCATCATTTCGCCTAATTCAACCGCATGTTGCACATACATTGGGTCAATCCCTGACTGAGAACCACAAAATACTGCTAAGCTTTTTTCAATCATATACTAAGGTTTACAGCTGAAAATTAGGGCAAATATTCGTACTAGATTTTAATTCTCTATTTTTATTGTTCACTAATGGTTTAGACATGTCGCCTATTTTACTTTTTTCATTTGTAATTGCCTATTTTATTATCCTTTTAGTGGTTGCTAAAATCACAGGAAAAAACAGTACCAATGAATCGTTTTTCATAGGCAACAAAAACAGCAATTGGATGCTGGTTGCTTTTGGAATGGTAGGTACTTCATTGAGTGGGGTAACTTTTGTAAGTGTACCAGGTGCCGTAGCAAAAGAAAGCTTTGCTTATTTGCAAATTACTTTTGGTTATTTAATAGGATATGTGCTAATTGCCTTTGTTTTATTACCACTCTACTATCGATTAAACCTCACTTCTATTTATAATTATTTGAGTACCCGTCTTGGTATTAAATCTTACAAAACAGGCGCTTCATTTTTCATTTTATCTAGAACCCTTGGTGCAACTGCTCGATTGTATTTAGTAGTAAATATTTTGCAAGATGCTATATTAAATAGTTTTGGAATTCCTTTCTGGGCCACTACCCTAATTATTTTAGGAATGATTTTATTGTACACCTTTGAAGGTGGCGTGAAAACAATTGTATGGACAGATACCTTGCAAACTTCTTGTATGTTATTAGGCCTAGGTATTTGTGTGGTATATATTCTTAGCAACTTACATATAGGTTTTGCAGGTAGTCTTGAAGCCATGCAAACAAAAGGTTATTCAAAAATATTTTTTACAGATCCTAATAGCAAACTATTTTTTGCAAAACAAATTATTGCCGGTGCATTCATTACCCTAACTATGACGGGTATGGATCAAGAAATGATGCAGAAAAACATTTCAGTAAAAACACTTAAAGACTCGCAAAAAAATATTCTGACCATGTCTTTTATTTTGTTGTTATCTATTCTTTTATTTTTATACCTAGGCGGCTTATTATACTTGTATGCTAACCAAATGCAAGTAACCGAAATTGGCGATAAATTATTTCCTGCAATTGCCCTGAAACACATGCCACCATTTGTTTCTGTAATATTTATTATTGCTTTAATTTCAGCTTTGTTTCCTAGTGCCGACGGAGCCATCACAGCACTCACTGCAACTTTTTGTATTGATATTTTAGGCATGCAAAGAAGAACAGATATTGATGAAGCCAAAAAGAAAAGAATTCGCCAAAGAGTACACCTTTCATTTGCATTTATTTTCTTACTATTTGTACTAGTGTTTAAAGTAATTAACAACCCTAGTATGATTGGTGTAATATTAAAAATTGCTAGTTATACTTACGGACCTTTATTAGGATTATTTACTTTTGGCATTCTATTAAACAGAAATGTTAAAGACAATTTTGTACCTATTATTTGTGTAGCAGCACCTATTATTTGTTTTATCATTGACAAATACCAGAAAGTTCTTTTTGGAAATTTTGAAATTGGATTAGAGTTATTAATCATCAACGGACTACTAACTTTTTTAGGATTACTTATTATTTCTTCACCAAAAAGAATAGAAGCATAAAATATATTCAATGGAACTCGTGCAACCTTTAGCAGAAGCGTACGCACAACAATTTACCACCCCAGATAATGCGTTGTTGCAATCTATTCAAGCAAGTACCTTGCTAAATCATCCGCATGCACATATGATAAGCGGACCTGTGCAAGGACAACTATTGTCTTTTATTAGTGGAATGATTCAACCGCAATACATTTTAGAAATTGGCAGTTTCACGGGCTATAGCGCACTCTGTTTGGCTAATGGCTTAACGGATTCAGGCGCATTACATACCATAGAACTTAGAGAGGCAGATGCCGAAACCGCAGCACTCAATTTTAGCAAATCAACAAGAAATAAGCAAATACATTTGCATATAGGGAATGCATTAGACATTATACCTAGCCTTAATTTTGAATGGGATCTAGTATTTATTGATGCCGATAAAACAGCCTATATAGACTATTACGAGTTAATAGTTCCTCGATTAAGCAAAAAAGGTATGATTATTGCAGACAATGTATTGTTTCACGGGCAGGTGCTAGAAAACCCCGTAACAGGCAAAAATGCCAAAGCTATTCAGGCTTTTAACGAACATGTACAAGCCGACGAACGTACCGAACAAGTGTTATTAACCATACGTGATGGATTGGTACTGATAAAAAAGAAAATGGAATGAAGCAATTATTACTAATTATATTTTTAGGATTTACTACACTGTTGCAAGCACAGCGCGAAAAGCAGTGGCCTATGTAAACAAATACAAAGACTTGGCCATAGAAGAAATGCGCAGAACAGGCGTACCTGCTTCTATTACACTGGCGCAAGGCATTTTAGAATCTCAATCTGGCGAGAGTGATTTAGCAAAAGGTTCTAATAACCATTTTGGCATTAAATGCAAAACAGAATGGACTGGCCCAAAAACTTATCACGATGATGATGAAAAAAAAGAATGCTTTAGGGTATACGCAAGTGCCGAAGAATCTTATCGCGACCATTCTAATTTTTTACGTTCTAGAGATCCTTATCAATTTTTATTTAAGCTAGATAAAACGGATGATATTGGCTGGGCCTATGGTTTAAAAAAAGCAGGCTATGCTACTGAAAAAGACTATCCATACAGGTTGCTTAATTTAATCAATGACTACGAATTACACCAGTATAGTTCAATCGCCTTACAAAAAAACACAAACCCTACCACTACTGTTGATAATGGCAAAAAATACAAAGTAATCAATCAATCAAATTCAGAAATTGATTTTGTAAAAGCCCCAATTGTAGAAACACCAATAATAGAAAAAGCACCTGTAAAAGACATTCCAACAACCACAACAACTGAAACAGAAAAAGAAGATACAGTTGAAGTTGAAAAAACGACCGTATCAATTCCTGAAATAGTAGAAACAAAAAAAACATCACCATATCCGGCAGCCGCATTTACTATTAACCATGCGAAAGTAATTTATGCAACAGCAGGAACTTCATTACTTTCTATTGCAAACAAATATGGCATCTCTTTAAGCAAACTATTTAGTTTTAATGAACTTAAAGAAATGGACATTTTAGAGGATGACCAATTATTGTTTTTAGAAACTAAATTAAAAAAAGGCGCTACTGATTTTCATGTGGCAGAAAACAATGAAACCCTTGCTAGCATTAGCCAAACAGAAGGTATTCGTTTAGAAAGTTTATTAGAATACAACCAATTAAAAAAAGAACGCCCTCTAACTAAAGGCGAAAAAATATTGTTGCGCGCACCTACAACTCCTTCAAAAAAACCAGCAAAAGAAACTAAAAAATAATTTAGCGTATGTCTATCATTCATCTACATAATAAATCATTCGAGCCCTATTTACCAGAAGCCTTAATACTTGAAAAGGTGAAAGAATTAGCAGAAAAATTAAACCACGACTACGCCGATAAAAAACCTTTGTTCATTGCTATATTAAATGGGTCTTTCATGTTTGCTTCCGACCTTTTTAAATATTTAACTATTGAAGCAGAGATATGTTTTATTAAACTAGCCTCTTACAAAGGCACAAAATCTACAGGCCAAGTTGTAACGGCTATTGGCTTAGATATAGATATCACTAATAGGCATTTGGTTATATTAGAAGACATTATTGACACAGGAAAAACCATGAGTCATTTTTTACCGCAATTACAAAACCAACAACCCGCATCCTTAAAAACAGCAATTCTATTACACAAGCCAGAAGCTACTGTTTTTGAAGTTCCTATTGATTATTGTTGCTTTAGCATCCCTAATAAATTTGTATTAGGATATGGTTTAGATTTTGATGGATATGGTAGAAATATTAAAGAGATATATCAATTAATATCAGAATGAAAAAAGCCTTCCTGGCTTCTTTATTTATTTTAATTATCGGTTCAGCCGTTGGGCAATATTATCTCCGGGGCGAAATAAAAAACGAACGAGGAACCCTCTTAGAAGGCGTTTTAATTCAACTCAGTTCTAAAGGGCTCAATCCTTTTTATAGTGGCAATGGTGGCGCTTTTGGCATACCTTCTAACCAAATTTACGATACCATCACTTTGCAATTAAATGGCTATGAAATTTTAAAAGCTAGCATAGACACTAGAAAAATGCAATCATTTGTATTGCAAATGTTACCAAGTACTGCCAACCAATTCAAAAAAAAGCTCAACTCAATCACCAAAAATTTAAATAAAACTTCCAACAGTTTTATGAGCCTAGGCGAAAGCTATAGTTCGCATGTAGAAAATGAATTTATTGATGCCAAACAATTTCCAGAAACAGGGCTTGCGCTAAATATAGACCATGCATCTTATAGTAATATTCGCAGGTTCATTAACAACCAAATGCCTGTTCCAACCGATGCGGTAAGGATTGAAGAAATGCTCAACTATTTTAATTTAAATAAAGATAGTAGCAATAATGCACGCCCTTTTTTCAATTGCAATACAGCGCTAACTACTTGCCCTTGGAACGAACATTCGCAACTTTTTTTTACTAGTATTGCTGCTCCCAAATTAAACCTAGATAGTATTGCTCCAAGTAATTTGGTTTTTTTAATTGATATATCCGGATCAATGGACAAACCCAATCGACTTCCTTTGTTACAATCTGCTTTTAAATTATTGGTTGAAAATTTACGAGAAAAAGATACCGTATCATTGGTTACTTATGGCGGCGGAGTAGACATTCGATTATACGGTGTTAGCGGCAAGGAGAAAACAAAAATTAATCAAGCAATTGATTCACTCGAAGCTGGCGGAGACACCCCTGGTACCGATGCTATTAGAATTGCTTATGCTACTGCTAAACGATTTTTTATGCGCAAAGGGAATAACCGCGTAATCATTGCTACAGACGGCGATTTTAATGTAGGAGAAGTGTCGGAAAAAGCAATGGAAGACCTAATTGTCACTTACCGTTTATCTGGTATTTACTTAACCTGCTTGGGCGTTGGAATGGGCAATTATAAAGACAGTAAACTAGAATTACTTTCAAAAAAAGGCAATGGAAATTTTGCTTATTTAGACAACCTTCAAGAAGCCGAAAAAGTATTGGTCACCGAACTAACACAAACAATCTATTCGGTTGCCAATGACGCTTATTTAAGCATTAATTTCAATCCTTCACGCGTTAATACTTATCGCCTAATTGGCTTCGATAATAAAAAAGATGCACTATCAGATAGTACTACCCAAATGGAAGGAGGAGAAGTTGGTACAGGTCATCATATGCTTGCTGTGTTTGAAATCACACCAACTAAAAAAGACAGTAGTGAAATAAGTAGCACTTTAGCAAGCATTCAAATTAATTATAAAATTCCGCAAACGCAGCAACTGATTAAACAATTGTTTGATGCAAAAAATCAATTGATAGATATCAATACAGCCAATTCAAATTATCAATTTGGTACAGCAGTATGCATGTTTGGTACGCTACTAAAAAATTCAAAATTTAAAAGCAAAATTAATTACGATCAAATTTTGCAACTAGCTTCATCCTCTTACCAACCAACAGATAAATTTCAAAAAGAATTTTTGGTACTTGTAGAAAAATCAAAACAATTGAATGCTCCTTCTAAAAAGAAAAAGAACGCGTTGAATAATTAACTAAACGCTTCTCTTACTCTATCAAAAAAGCTTTTGTCTGATTTATTAGGATTTGGCTTGAAATTATCGCTAGCATTTAATTTTTCAAGCATCTCTTTTTCCTCTGCACCAATATGCTGCGGAGTCCAAACATTTACATGAATTAATTGGTCGCCTTTATTATAGCCTTGTACTTCTGGAAATCCTTTTCCTTTTAATCGGAATATTTTTCCACTCTGTGTTCCTGGTGGAATTTTTATTTTAGCACGTCCGTCAATGGTAGGCACTTCAACTTGTGTACCAAATGCAGCATCCGGAAAACTAATATATAAATCGTATGCCACATTCAAACCATCGCGGTGTAATTCTGCGTGTGGTTCTTCTTCAATTTGAATAATTAAATCACCCATTGATCCACCACGCTCACCAGCATTACCTTTTCCGCTCATGCTTAATTGCATGCCTTCATGCACACCCGCTGGAATATCAATGCTAATTGTTTCTTCTCCATAAACCCTTCCTTCGCCTTTACAACCAGTACATTTTGCAGTAATACTTGTTCCTTCTCCATTACAAGTAGGGCAAGTTGTAACGGTTTGCATTTGTCCTAAAAAGGTATTGCTTACTCTACGAACTTGACCACTTCCTGAACAGGTTGCACAGGTTTGAACGCTACTCTTATCTTTAGCCCCGCTTCCACCACAAGTAGTACAAGCAACGTGTTTTTTAACTTTTACATTTTTGGTTACGCCCTTGGCCATTTCCTCAAAAGTCAACTTCAACTTAATGCGTAAATTACTTCCGCGTTGCCCCCTAGCCCTTCCAGCACTTGACCTTGAACGAGATCCACCACCAAAGAAATTACCAAACATATCGTCTCCAAAAATATCGCCAAACTGACTAAAAATATCTTCGGTATTCATTCCGCCACCACTAAATCCACCTCCGCCAGTTCCAGGACCAAAAGCAGCATGTCCATGACGGTCGTACTTAGCTTTTTTATCAGCATCACTCAGAATTTCGTAAGCGTTTGCAGCTTCCTTAAATTTTTCTTCCGCTTCTTTATCGCCTGGGTTGCGATCTGGGTGAAACTGCATAGCCACTTTGCGATAAGCTTTCTTTATCTCATCGGCAGAAGCGCTTTTAGTAACCCCTAGTATTTCGTAAAAATCTCTCTTCATGTGCTGTAAATATTCAATTAGTTACCGACCACCACTTTGGCAAAACGGATTATTTTATCATTTAGGTAATAGCCTTTCATCACTTCATCCAATACTTTGCCTTTTAATTTAGGGGTAGGTGCAGGAATTTCGGTAATTGCTTCGTGCTTCTCAACATCAAACTCCGCATGAATACTTTCCATTGCTTTTACACCTTTGTTGAATAGGTTAGAACGGATTTTATTGAATACGAGTAGGATGCCTTCTTTTTGTGCTTCAATGTCTACATTAGACTGCAATTGCTTTTCGGCACGATCGCAGTCATCTAAAACATCTAACAAAGAAACAATCACATCTTTACCAGCTGTTTGAATTAAATCTAAACGCTCTTTGGCTGTTCTTCTTCTAAAATTATCAAATTCAGCCATTAAACGGAGGTATTTATCTTTTTGCTCTTTTAATTCAGCATCAAGCTTTTCAAGTTCCGTTAATTCAATTACTGGTTCTGCAGCAGTTTCATTGGTGGCTGCATTTTCGTCAGTATTCATTTCGGCTCCATTAAAAGAAGCATTGTTTTCGTTGGTTTCTGTGGGCTGCGTCATCTCATTATCGGCTTGGTTCATAAAAAAACATTGAACTATCCCTTGTCAAAAATTTTGCCGAAGCAAAAGAAAGGGAAAAAATGACAGGTTTTATAGCAATCTAGGCACTAAAACAAGCATTAAAACTTAATTTGACAGGCTTCTGCCCTTTTCTGTAAGGCCAAATTAGCTTTAACTAACACTTGCAAGTAGCCTTCGCCTATCTTTGCCAAATGACAAAACTGTTTTTGAGAAAAAAAATCGCACCAAGAATTGCCAACGGACATCCTTGGGTATACGGAAATGAAGTAGATAAAATTGAAGGCGAGGTTGTCCCAGGCGATATTGTAGACGTTTATTATAGTCCAGAAAAATATGCAGGCAGGGGTTATATCAATCCTCAATCACAGATTTTAGTTCGATTACTTACCCGAAAGCCCGAACCAATAGACGAAGCCTTTTTTCATAAAAAGATTTTACAAGCATGGAAGTATCGCCAACAATTGGGTTATACCGAAAATTGCCGTTTGGTTTTTGGAGAAGCCGATGAATTACCCGCTTTAATTATTGATAAGTTCAATGACTATTTTGTCATTCAAACTTTATCGTTAGGAATTGATAAATGGAAACAAGCAATTGTAAATAGTTTAGAAAGCATATTTCATCCTAAAGGCATTTACGAGCGCAATGATGTGCCTGTTCGCGGCCTTGAAGGACTTGCACAACAAAAAGGATTTTTAACTGCCGAATTTGATACAAATATTTTAATCAAAGAAAATGGTTTGAACTTTTTGGTGGATATAGAAAACGGCCAAAAAACAGGATACTTTTTAGACCAACAAGACAACCGACGAGCCATTCAACATATTGTAAAAGGAGCCGATGTTTTAGGTGCGTTTACTTATACTGGTACTTTTGAAATTCATGCAGCAAAATATGGCGCGAAGTCTGTTTTAGGAATTGACATTTCGGAACAAGCCGTTGCACAAGCCAATAAGAACGCAGCTTTAAATGGCTTATCAGATATTTGCAAGTTCGAAACCATGAATGCTTTTGACGTTTTAAAACAATGGGGCAAAGACGGCAGAAAATACGATGTTGTAATGCTTGATCCGCCTGCATTTACCAAGAGCCGCGAGAATATTAATAAAGCACTTACTGGTTATAAAGAAATTAATTTAAGGGGAATGAAATTACTAAACAACGGAGGCTTTCTAGTAACCTCAAGTTGTACCAATTTAGTAAACCCCGAAATGTTTTTACAAAGCATAGATCAAGCTGCAAAAGATGCGCGCAAACGTATTCGCCAAGTTGTATTTCAAACACAATCCAGCGACCATCCAATAATTTGGGGAATGGAAAATACCAACTATTTAAAATTCTTAATTGTAGAGGTTTGTGATAGGTAACTTACAAAGATTTTAGTAAGGCTTCTATTGAAATGTCTTCATCTAATAATGGCCAATGTATGCCATATCCTGAGGGAGAAATAGTGAAAAGGTTTCTTTCAATATTGGTTGCTAATAATAATTTGTTAGATAAATTCTGAAGTGGAATATTGAGGGTTTGTCCATCAATAATTATATGCAACATTTGGTTATTAAAACTCAGCGTTTCAATAGTATGAGTGCGTACCATTTCTTAAGGTTTAAATTGATTATTCCAAGATTCCACAATTAAATCAAAATGCTGAAAAATGATTTTTTTAATCTGTTTTCTAGCACTGGGTGTAAAATTAATTGAAAATGACTCCGAAATATCAAACTCATCCACTAATAACCAATATTTACATTCCATATCTGATTTTACTGCATGTATATGAATCGGCTCATTCCCCTCATTTGAATAGAAAAACAATCGCCATCCATAAATAAACAACACTGTTGGCATATCAATTAATTTTAAAGCATTGAAATTATAAAGTCTCAAATACATAAAAACTAATAGATACTAAAATGATTTTAGCTTGCTAAATATATTAATCAAAAAATCAAACTATTTATTCACCTGAAATTTTCCGGACTCAACTAATTTTCCTGAGAGGTCTTGAAGTTGATAGATATAGAGTCCGCGGGTATAAGAATCGTCGAGTGGGATATTCAATTTGCTATCTGACAAACGAATTTCTGTCATTTTTTTACCGAAGAAGGTAAAGATTTGAAGCGAGTAATTTCTATCGATGCTTTTATCGAATTCGAATATAATATAAGATGTAGCAGGGTTGGGATAAATCCTTGTAATTTTTGCATTGCTATTGGGCAAATCATTGTTTTTGATAGCAAAACTGCTAACAAAAACAACCAGCACCACCAATAATATAACAGAAATTAAATGCTTCATAATTACTAACTAGCAGCAAAATACAGAAAGTTCTTTAAAATCGTTAAATGTATAGCATAAAAAAAGCAACAGCAATTGATTATGCCGATTTAACAACATAATCAATCGCTGTAGTTATAATTTATAGACCGGCTAAACAAGCTTGGATAGCAGTAAAGCTTGGCAAATCACCTGGAGTTGGACAAACTTCTGCATATTGAATAACACCTGCTTTGTCTAAAACAAATGCAGCTCTTTTGCTCACACCTTGCATACCAAATGCTGGGAATGTTTCATACAAAACACCATAAGCACCTGCAGCTTCTTTATTAAAATCACTTAGTAAAGGAAAGTTTAAACTTTGCTCATCTTTAAATTTGCCTAATACAAACAAAGAATCTACCGACAAGCCAATTACTTGCGCATTGGTATTGTTATAGCTAGCAATATTGTCTCTGATATTGCATAATTCAGCAGTACACACACCTGTGAACGCTAAAGGGAAAAATAATACAACAGTGTTTTTATCAGAAGGTCCACCAAGAACTACTGAATTTTTGTCTGTGTCGAATAATGAAATAACTGGGGCTGTTTGACCTACTTGAATGCTCATTTTATTTAGTTTTAAGTGATGCAAATTACTGCAACATGATAAAGAATTCTTGTTTTATTTAAATAGTTTCTAAAATCGAAATTTACTTAGGATTTGCTGCTTTTTGCGGCGCTTTTTCTCTAGCAGCATACGCAGTTAATGAATCAACCAATTGCTTTAGTTCGTTAGGATGCATTTGATAGTATCGGTAACTATTGTAATACTGCTTTCTGCTTGTTTGATGGATGCTAAAAATCTGTTCGTATAACTGAATATTTTCTTTATCTCTTTTGTGCAAAGAATCTTTGAGGGATGTTTGAATATACCATTCATCGGCCTGCATCATATCCCACATGATTTTTTTCATACTATTTATGGTAAGGATTTTTTTATCTGCAGGCTGCGGCTTACAAGCAAAAAAACTTACACATAAAAATGCTATAAAAATGCCACTTATTCTCATTGCAATTCTTGTTTATACTTTGCAGCATTAACAATATCTATTTCCGATAAAAGCTCCACTGCTTTTGTTTTTTCTGCAGCACTTGCATTTTTAAATACACCAATTATTTCTTGAGATTTTCCTTGCATAAAAAACTGCAAAATCATTGTGTTTTGATTCTCTTTATTAAATGCATTCAATTGCACCAAAGCCTGTAGCACATTGCTTCTTGCTTCTTTTTCGTTATCATATAATTTATCTAATCCAGCGCGGTAGTAAGTATAAATAACATCGTGAATAATATTGTACCTACTATTAATTAAATTTTCATTTAACCAATAACGATTACGCAATCCATCAAAAACACGCCAACCAGTAATGCTTTTTCCTTCGGGTGCATTGGTTACAATATTCTGTGCTTTATTGAAATTAATTTCGCCCGATTTAGGACTAAAAGAATCGTTGTCTAATCCAATAATAGTATAGGCATAAAACGCAAACGCTGCTGTTAAATTAGCAACACTTGCATCGGTACCCTGCACCCTATTTTCATTAAATTCTACAGGTTGAAATTCAATGTATTTAAAAGTAATATCTGCATCTTGGTAATTAACCAATGCCGCTTTATAGGTTGAATTAAAAACAGGTCTAGCAGCCTGAATAGTTAAACTAGCTTTAAAGATCCCTGGGTCTAATTCCGACTCAATATTTAAAATAAAACTGCAATCAATACGCTCATTACTAGTATAGGTTTCATTGGTCCATTTACGGGTATTCAACAAATTGGTCAGTTGCGTTTGAAGGCTTACAAATATTTTACGATCCACCGTTGATGCTACTCTATTAGACAATACCGTAACCCTAGCATTCAGTTCCTGTGCTGGCAATTGATGCCAAGCTAGGATACCTACTAAAACAGCTATAATTAGTTTTTTGTACATGCTAATTGAAATCTATACTTGAAAGTAACAAAAAACGACAGTTTATGGCTGTCGTTTTTATCTTTTAAAGCAATTTTATGTTAACGGAACAAATCGTTATCGTTGTTCCTTCTATAATATACTTTGCTTTCCATGAATTCTTGGGTAGCAAGAATTGCAGGATTAGGCATTTTTTCATACGCCCTAGATATTTCTATCTGCTCTTTGTTCTCATGAATTTCTTCAAGACTATCCGTATGGCTAGCAAACTCTTCTAATTTATTATGAAGTTCTTCTCTTAAAGAAATATTAATTTGATTAGCCCTTCTTGCGATGATGGCAATAGATTCGTATAAATTACCTGTTTTCGCTTTGATGTCAATCAGGCTCTTGGTTTCAACAACGCTGGCAGTGTTAGCGCTCATTTGCCTTCTTAATTTACTCATTTTTTCAGGTTTTTTAAAAAATTATTTGATTGTGTTTTGTATTTAGCTACTTCTTCTAAGTACTTGCTATCATTGAATCTTTCAGCAAAATCAGCACATTCAGCAACTACTTTTTCGTAGCGCTCAATTTGCTTTTGTTCTGAACTCATTCCAGCATATTTAAAATACGACTTGATAACTTGTAATTTGTATACGTCTGCTTTTTTTGAATCAGGAAAATTATCAGATACGTTTCCAAATGCAATGGCCGCCGCTTTGTAAAAATCTAAGTTATAATAAAGTTCAGCACTTCTATACTCCTTAGCTTCTAATTTTTCACGACACTTTTCAATGATTGAAGCCGCTTCTTTACTTTTTGCAGAAGACGGATGCGTATTGATAAAGGTTTGCATCAATCCAATAGTTTTGTTGGTATTGGTTTGGTCTAAGTCTATTTTAGGTGATTGTTTGAAATAACAATATGCCCTCATAAAATCACACTCCTCACCTTTTGGACTAACTGGAAAGTTCTCAACAAAACTTTTGAAAAAATTTTCGGCATTTAGGTAATCTCCTTGGTTATAATAAGAATAAGCAAACTTGTAGTAAGCGTCTTCATAACCAGTTGTTCCCTTAATGTATGGAAATATATCTTCAAAGAGCTGTTGGGCGTAATTGTAGTTTTTTTGTTCGTAATACTTATCAGCCATTTTGTGCTTATACTCGTAATCCTTACTCTTAAAAATTTTTGAAAATTTATTAGAGCAGGCTGTTAAAAGTAAAACGGAAACCAAAAACAATAAAATCCTATTCATACAATTTGGCGAAATTAGTTATTATCGGGCAATATATAAAGATGCTTGCTAGTTTAGCGAAGCAAGTAGTTAAGAATTACCTAAAAAGGGTGTTACGCCTAAGCGAAACACCCTCTATTGCTATAAAACAAACAATTATTGCTTATCTCCTTCGCCTTCCTGAAGTTTTGCCTTGATTTCAGCAAGTGCACTCAAGTCGCCCAAAGTAGTTTTTTCTACTTTAGCTTGAATGTTCTTAACTGCTTTCTTGGTTGCATCAGACTCAGATTTAGCTTCTTTCTTAGCAGTTTCTTTTACTTCAGCAACTGCTTGCTCCCAAAGACGCGCGTGACTTAACACAATGCGTTTTTCGTTGCGATCGAATTCTATCACCACAAATTGGGTTGTTTCGTCAGCTTTCACTGTAGAACCATCTTCTTTGTTTAGGTGGCGGTTAGGTGTAAATCCTTCTAAACCATATTGTAATTGAACCAAAGCACCTTTATCGTCTTTGCGAGTAACGGTTCCTTCATGGATAGTTCCTACTGCAAAAGTATCTTCTAGTGCATTCCAAGGATCTTCTTCCAATTGCTTATGGCCTAATTGTAATTTGCGGTTTTCTTTATCAATGCTCAAAATGATCACATCAATATGTTCACCAACTTTAGTGTAGTCAGTTGGGTGATTGAAACGCTTTAACCAGCTTAAATCGCTGATATGAATCATTCCACCAATACCTGGCTCAAGTTCAACAAATACGCCATAAGGAGTAATGTTTTTAACCAAACCTGGGTGCTTGCTGTTTTCTGGGAATTTAGTTTCAATAGTGCTCCAAGGATCTTGGCTCATTTGCTTGATGCTCAAGCTCATTTTGCGTGCGTCCTTATCAAGCGTAACTACTTTTGCTTCATACTCATCGCCCAATTTGAAGAATTCCTTCGCATTGATTGGGGTATTTGCCCAAGTAATTTCAGATACGTGAACTAGACCTTCAACACCAGGTTGAATTTCTAAGAATGCACCGTAATCTTCAATATTTACTACTTTACCTTTTACTACAGAACCTTCGGCTAAACCTTCAGGCAACACATCCCAAGGGTGTGGAGTCAATTGTTTTAAACCTAAGCTGATACGTTTTTTGTCGTCGTCGAAATCTAATACAACCACTTGTAATTTCTGATCCATCTTCACCACTTCGCTTGGGTGAGAGATACGACCCCATGAAATATCGGTGATATATAACAAACCGTCTAAACCGCCTAAGTCCATGAAAGCACCGAAATCGGTAATGTTTTTTACAACACCTTCTAATACTTGGCCTTTTTCTAGTTTGCTCATGATCTCTGCACGTTGTGCTTCGATATCGCTTTCGATTAATGCTTTATGAGATACAACGGCATTTTTAATTGTTTCGTTGATCTTAACTACTTTAAATTCCATTGTTTTACCAACAAACTGATCGTAATCAGTAACTGGTTTCACGTCAATTTGAGAACCTGGTAAGAAAGTTTCCATTCCAAATACATCAACAATCAAACCACCTTTGGTTTTGCTTGTAACAGTACCAGTAATAACTTCTCCAGTTTTGTGTACTTCCACAATTCTTTCCCAAGCACGGTAGATACGAGCAGATTTACGGCTCAAGTGCAAATTGCCTTGGCGGTCTTCTTTCTCTACAACCATTACTTCAACTTCGTCTCCAATTTTCAAACCTTGAACATCGCGGAATTCATTTGATGAAATAAGACCGTCACTTTTAAAACCAATGTTAATTACAACATCTGTTTTAGTTAAAGCAACTACTGTTCCATTAATGATTTCGCCATCAGCGATTTGAACAAAAGTGTCATCGTACACTTTGTCGTACTTCATTCTTTCTGTTTCTGCATACGCACTTACGTTACGTTTGTCGATACTCCAGTCAAAATCATCGTGTGCTGTTTCAACAACGATTGGTGCTACATAAGCAGGAGCTGCTTCTGCAACGGGTGTTTCTTCAACAGGTGCATTTGTTGTCGCAGTAGGAACTTCAACAGCTTCTGAAGCTGCAGCGTTCTCCTGTGCATCTGCGTTTAATTGTTTCAAGAAAAATTGCATAAAATAACCCCGATGGTTTAAAATTCGGGGCTGCGAAGGTACGGAAACCGCGCTATAAATTCCCTTTTAAAAGCAAAAAAATCAGCTAAAATCAATAAAAAACAAGGCTTTTGGGCTGATTTTTCGATTTAGGGCTTTGGTAGAAGGTGTTTTTGCACTTTTCCTAAGGCCGTTCGGGGTAATGCAGGTACTATAGTAAAAGTTCTAGGTAGTTTAAATGAGGCAAAACTTTGTTTGCATAATTCTTCTAATTCTTCCAAATCTAAATCTGTATCAGATACAATATAGGCAGCCGGCACTTCTCCCCTTGTTTCATGCGGAACGCCTACAACTGCTGCCTCTTTTACTCCTGGCTGCTCTAATAAAAACTCTTCCATTTCTCTTGGGTAAATATTAAAACCGCCACTAATAATTAAATCTGATTTACGGCCTTTGAGTGTAAAATATCCATCGGCCGAAACAACACCCATATCGCCAGTTTTAAAATATCCATCTACAAAAGCATCAGCAGTTGCTTGCTCTCTGTTCCAATATCCTGCAAAAATATTTGGCCCTTTTACATATACTTCCCCTTCTTCGTCAACTTTTGCAAGGCTACCATCTGGCAAAATTATTTTTGCTGAAATGCCTGGTAGCGGAAAGCCTACTGTTCCTGCCCTTCTCTCTCCGCAATAAGGATTACTAATATTCATTAAGGTTTCTGTCATGCCATATCGCTCTAAAATAACATGGCCATATTTTGCAGCAAATGCTTCCATGATATGCGCAGGCAATGGTGCAGATCCGCAAACAAAAAGTCTTATGTTGGCGCCAATTTCTTTGGCAATTGAATTGTGTTGATCTAATAATCGAATGTATACTGTTGGAACGCCAAAGAATAAAGTTGGTTTGAATGAAATAAATTCTTGTGCAGAATGTTGGTGTTCGAATCGAACCAATAATTTCATACAACAACCACTAATTAACCAAGCATGTAATCCATTTGCTAGCGCATGTACATGAAACAAAGGCAAGGCTAATAAGAAACTATCTTGTTCAGTAATTTGCCAACAAGTAACAATATTAATTCCGTTACTAATAAAATTATTATGCGTTAAAATAGCGCCTTTCGATGCTCCAGTAGTGCCACTGGTATAAACAATTGCCGCTGCAGTATCTCCTGTATTTACAACACTTGTAATTTGATCTGTTGAATAATTATTTAGTTCTTCATTTAAGGTTGATAGTTGCCAAGCATCAAATCCTCCTGGCACAGAACCATTAGCCACTAAAGCCTTTGGAGCAGCGTCGGTTAAAATATGACTCAACTCTCTTTCTTTATATAAAATATTAATGGGAACAAAAATGATTCCTGTTTTAATTGCGGCTAAATACAAATCAATTAGCTCAATACAATTTTCTAAATAAACAGCCAATCTATCGCCAGGTAAAAATCCTTTTGCTAGCAATAGTGCAGCCATTTGACTACTCCGATCATCTATTTCACCAAAGCTGTAATGCTTATCATTATAAACTAATCCAATTTTATTTTTCCTGCCTTTTAAACTAAGGTCAAATAAATTCATTAACTGCATAAAACAACTAATTTAAAAATTTTGAATAAAAAAAATTAATCATTTTTTATTCTCAACGATACCAAGCAAATCACAAAAGCAAATATTCCTAATGAAATAAATGCATAAGAAAAATTACCCATTGCGTCTGCAATAAATCCTACTAAAGGTGTGCCTGTTAAAATAAAAACAATTCCTAACATATTCACTAAACCCATAGCCGCACCTGCTCTGCCAGGGAATAATGCAGCAGCTCTATTAAACAAACCAGAATATGGTAAGCCCGTTCCAATACCTAAAAATAAAATGGCTAAAAAATCTACTGCCATAATACTAGGAAAAAATGCCAATAAAAAACAGCCGGCAGTATTTAATAACAAACTAATGATCAATAATTTTCTTACGCCAAAAACGCCTACTAATTTTCCTCCCCAAGGCCTGCTTACCAAACCCAATAACAATACCAGTGATGCAATAAAACTAATGAGCCATTTGTTGCTAAAAGAAAAGTTTTCTTTTAGTAGTGTAGTAATCCAAGTGCCAATTACAATCACCAATCCAAATGATGCCATTTGCACAAGCCCCATCAACCATAATTGCGAATTTGATAATAGTTTAAGCAAGGAACTATGTGGATGTTCTTTTGCAGTAGGTTCAGGCGCAAAAAATATCCAACTAAATAAAACCAAAATTGCCACTGCTGCTGTAGATAAAAACGCAGCAGACCAAGACTGAAAATAAATAGCTATTTGCGGAATCACAAAAATCACAAAGCCTGAGCCCAACAAAACACTTGCACCATAATAACCTTGGTATAATAATAATTTATTGGTTGGAACTGATTGAAAAATATATCGAGCACCCGCTACAAAACTAGTGCCTGTTCCAAATCCTACTAAAAATTTCCAAATCAATAATTGATAATAACTGTTAGAAAAAGCAATGCCAATATTTCCCAAACAAACTACCAACAATGCAATCGTTAATACTTTTTTAGGCCCGTATTTATCTGCTAAATACCCACCCGGAATTTGCATGGCAGCATGTGTTAAAAAAATGGCGGTTGTTAAAAATCCAAACATGGCTTTTGTAAAAGGCATCTCTGGCGTATTGAAACTTTTTATCAACCAGTCTTTTAATGGCGCATGATTGGTGTAGTTAGCAGAAAATGCAAAACCAACTAGGCAAGCCAATAATAAAGGACGTATGCTAGAATTTTCTTTTTGAATTAATTTACTTGTCATAAACTTTATCTAATGATTTTTTTAAAATACTACCCCAAATAACATACCCTTTTTCGTTATAGTGTAATTTATCGTCTCTGAACAAACTAGTAATCGGTTTGCCATCAGCTCCTAAAAACGGAGCAGCGCTTTCAATATAATATACTTGTTCATTCGATTCGCAAAACTGCTTAATCATTTGATTGGCTTCAGAAATTTTATTCCATACAGCCCATCTTTTTTCGCTTGGAGAAATTTGGTTCCAAAAAATTGGCGTGGTTGGAAACTTAACCCTGATTTTTTTAGTGATATACTTTACAAGTTCTAAATCTTGTAATGGTGTTTTGTCTTGCTTAGTTCCTACAATATCATTTCCAACATATAAAACTATTCCCCTAAACGTATGCGGATAAACCAATCGCTCAATATAATAAGCTACTTCATTTAATTTGCTACCTCCAAAACCACGATTAATGGTTTGATATGGAGCGATGTCTTTATTCAACCCTTCCCATAATCTTACATATGAACTGCCCACAAATAGCAAGGCGTTTTTATTTGGTTTTTCAATAGCATCTAGTGCTTCTAATTTTTTAATGTCTTCTTCCCATTTAAAAATCTCTGGTTTTTCTGGCCTGTTTATTTTTAATTGTGTAAATAGCCATGCCGATAAATCTTGTAAGGCACTGTCTTGTTTTAATTTATTATTATCTAGTGTATGACCAGCATTATAAAATAATCTTAAGCCAGTAGGAATTCCAACTTGTAACATTCGGTCATACAAAACAGTACTGCCATATTTAAATCCATGATAATCGTAAGAAGAATCATAGGGTACAGTTTTATCGGCAGTACCACTAATACAAAACAACGGTGCATCATTTTTATTGATCCATTGGTAGTTTACCATTGCACCCCAACAATTAACTACACCAGCTACTTTAGAAGAATAGCCTTGATTGCCGCTAGTGCCTTCTAGCAAACCCATTTTTTTTGTATCGATATAAGTTGGCACTTCTGATTGGTCTAGGTAAGCAATATGCATTGCTGTTTTAGCACCAGCAGAACTTCCCATAATAAATATTTGAGACGTATCAACACCATACTTATCTGCATATCTTTTAAAATACCTAACAGCTGCTTTACCATCTTGCACGGCCCTATACAATGCTTCAAAATAATCTTGATTTGATTTTGGGGCATTGATTCCTAAACGATAATCAATCGTTGCAACGGTATATCCCCTTTTTGCTAAACTATTACAAATAAAATTTCCAAATCCTCCCGACCTTGTATTGCTTTGAAAGCCACCGCCATGAATAAAAATCATCAATGGCCTTTTTGCTAAAGTATCTTTTATTGCTGGTGAATAAAAGTCTAGCATTAATTTTTGAGAAACATTTTTATAATTAATAGCCTCCCCATATTCAATATTTAAAATAGAATCTGCATTTGCAAAAACCTCCAATTGGAATCGTTTTTTTGTTTGTGCAAAAGAAGTTTGAGATAACAAGAAAAGTATTCCAAAAGCTATGATGTATTTACGCATTTACTTTAGTTATTTGTTGTTAATATACTTAAGGAATAATAATAAACTTCTTTTTAACCCTAATGTCTTCAGATGAACTGCCAACCATCACTTCAAAACTACCAGGTTCTACTACCCAATTCATTGTTTCCATTTTTATTAAAATCAATCCAATCGGAATGGTAAGGGATAATTTGAGCAGAAACTAGTGAGATTTGTAAAAAGGGAAGTGGTAGACACACATATCTTTTTTTCATAAAAGCAATCTTTATCTTCAAAAGCAAAATAGCATTCAGCAATATGTATCAAAAATCAATAGAGGCTGAGCCTATACTGGTATTTATTTACAATATCGTTTTCGCTAAATGGGCTCCTAAGTAGTTAAGACTGAATATAATGCTGTAACTGCGAGATAGTCTCTTGCTGATTAAGAATTGTTTCGGTTACCACATCATTAATAGATATAATTCCTTCTAATTGGCCATGTTCAATCACTGGCAAATACCGAATATGGTGCAAAGACATTAATTGCATACATTTTTCAACAGAGTCTTTTAGTTGTACACTAGGGAAATCGGTGGTCATTATTTCGCCTACAGGTGTATTACTTGAATGACGTCCTTTTAAAATAACTTTTCTTGAATAATCTCGTTCTGTAAAAATGCCAATGAAATTATCATTATCTACTACTACTAACGAGCCAATATTTAAGGTAGCCATTTGCTCTAATGCTTCAATGACCGTTAAATTAGATGAAATAGTACTCACCATATTACCTTTTCTTTTTAGGATATCGTTTACTTTTTGCATAGTACCTGTTTGAATGTATAATTTACTCATTTTGCAGGATTTTTTCTACATAAAATCAGCTTTTTTTTCACTAAAAATCAAATGATTATCAGCTTTTTGCAATTGAACGCAATAAGCTGATTTTTGTCGTTTTTTAGTTGCTATTTTTTGTGTATAAATTTCGCTGAAAATGTAACTATTTTCCAATTGCATTCGCTGCAATCCAGCCACTAGTCCAGGCGTTTTGAAAATTAAATCCCCCAGTAACACCATCAATGTCTAAGATTTCTCCTGCAAAAAACAAGTTCGGCTGAATTTTACTTTGAAATGTGTTGGGGTCAATTTCATTTAATTTTATACCACCACAAGTAACAAATTCTTCTTTAAAAGTTGTTTTGCCATTCACCTGAAATACTTGCCCAGTAAGGTTTGTAATTAATTTATTTTGTTCTTTCGATGGCAAATCAGCCCAACGCAATTCTGCATTAATGCCGCTTGATTGAAGTAAATAATTCCAGAGTCTTGCAGGTAATTGAAACGGATTTTTATTGGCTATTTTTTGTGCAGAATATTGTGTGCGAAGGTCGTGCCAATCTGCTCTTAAAGATTGTTCATTGGTAGTTGGCAACCAATTTATTGTTAAACTAAATTGGTACTGCATGTCGGCTAATTGTCTAGCACCCCAAGCAGATAATTTTAATATAGCAGGACCACTCATTCCCCAGTGTGTAATTAATAATGGGCCTTGCTCTACTAATTTTGTTCCGGCTATTTTAACAATAGCATGCTCTACACTAACTCCCATTAATGCTGTAATAGGATTGCTTGGCATATTAAATGTAAACAAAGAGGGAACAGGCGTTTCAATGGTATGTCCTAGCCTTATTAACCAATCAAACATTGCCGTTTTAGGATATCCACCACAAGCAATACAGAGATAGTCTGCTTGAATGATTTTATTGTTAGTAGTTGTTAATTCAAATCCTTTTTCTTTGGTCACTACGTTCACCACTTCTGTTTGAACTTGAATTTGAACACCATATTTATCTGCTTCTTTTAGTAGGCAATTGATAATGGTTTGAGAGTCGTTGCTAATAGGAAACATTCTGCCATCAGCTTCTGTTTTTAGTTCAACCCCTCTTTCTTCAAACCAATTAATAGTATGTGTAGTGTTAAACCAATGAAAAGCTTTTTTAAGAAACTGTTGACCTCTTGGATATTTTTTTACTAAATCAGGTATATCAAAACAAGCATGCGTTGTATTACATCTACCACCACCACTTACTTTAACTTTCGCTAATAATTTGTTGGATTTTTCAATAATGGTTACTTGCAAATTAGGGTGCATCCTAGCAGCATTTACTGCACAGAAAAATCCGGCAGCACCTCCACCAATTACAACTAATTGTTTTTGCATAGCCAGTTTTTCAAAATTGATATCCCCCTAA
>CAIKZP010000146.1 GCA_903831935.1 uncultured Bacteroidota bacterium
AGTAGCTGCAAACATTGCTGCGCCTAGTGCACAGGTTTGTTCGCTTTTATGAATTCTAATTGGCATATTCATTACATCACTCATTACTTGCATAATATACGGAGATCTTTTGGCAACGCCGCCTAATCCTATCAAACCTTTAATTTGAACACCTTCGCTAATGAATCTATCTACAATTGCTTTTGCGCCAAAACAAGTGCCTTCAACAATTGCCTTAAATAGTGCAGGTGCATCAGTTGCTAAGTTCAATCCACTAATACTGCTTTTAAGTAATTGATTGGCATCAGGTGTGCGTCGGCCATTCAACCAATCTAGTGCAATGGGGTCGTTTTGGTTGAGGGGTAATGCGGCTGCTTGGGTACTTAAAGTAGGAATAATTTTGTTCGATATTTCTTGCTTTAATTTTTCGGCAGTACTTGCATCTATACTGTCTGATTCATTTAATAGTTGGTCAATTGGCCATGAAATTAAATTTTTAAACCATGCATAACTATCGCCAAATGCAGACTGACCGGCTTCTAATCCTATCATACCAGGTATTACAGAGCCGTCTACTTGTCCGCAAATACCGCGCACTAATTTATTATCCATATCAACTTTTGGTGCCACTAACATGTCGCAAGTAGAAGTGCCCATTACTTTACTTAAATGATATGGTTCAATTTGACCACCCACTGCACCCATATGTGCATCAAATGCACCTACTGCTACCACTACATTTTCAGACAAACCAAGTTTTGAAGCCCATTGCGCACTTAAATTACCAGCGCTTGTATCAGAAGTATAAGTTTCAATACCTAATCGATTTGAATGACCGTCTAATAATGGATCGAGTTGTTTGAAAAATTCATTCGGCGGATAGCCACCAAAATCTGCCGACCAAAGTCCTTTATGACCTGCAGCACAAACACTGCGTTTCATTTCGGATGCATTCGTTTTTCCAGTTAATAAAAACGGAATCCAATCGCAATGTTCTACCCATGTATAACAAGCTTTGGCAACTGCTGCGTCTGCTTTTAAAATATGTAATAGTTTGGCCCAGAACCATTCAGAAGAATATATTCCGCCAACAAATTGTAAATAATTAATAGGAAATTTTGTAGCGTGTTGGTTAATTGCAGCAGCTTCATTAACAGCAGTATGGTCTTTCCACAACACAAACATGGCGTTTGGATTTTCGGCAAAATCTGGCGTTAATGCTAGTGGAGTACCCGATTGGTCTACGGCTACAGGACTTGATCCTGTGGTGTCTACACCAATACCCTTAATAGCTGCAGCAATAGTTGGCCCAGCTTTTTTTACACAATTAATAATGGTTTGTTCAAGTCCATCAATATAATCTTGAGGATGTTGTCGAAATTGGTTGATGCTTGGATTACAATAGGCGCCTGCTTTCCAGCGAGGATAATAAAAAATATCTGAGCAAATTTCTATTCCATTACTTGCATCTACAATGATTGACCGAACAGAATCTGTTCCGTAATCTACACCTATAACAAAATTTTTATTTTCCATATGGCAATTGATCTTCTAATTCGTGTCAATTTAACACTTATAATTTAATATTTACAAAACTGGTTGAATATTTTATAGGAGTATGCTTATTTTAAATTGTCGGGATTAGGTATGAAATTTAAAAAAGCATGGAATTTAGCCGCATAGCGTCTTTTATCTAATTTATAATAGTAAGCGCCTTTTTTAGAACTTTCTTTGTCTTTGTCTTTTTGCTTAACCAAGAGTTTTGTAGACTGAATTTTTCTACTAAAATTTCGTTTGTCGAATGCTGTATCAAAAATCCCTTCATATAGGCTTTGCAATTGCGGCAAAGTGAATTTTTCTGGCAATAATTCAAATAGAATGGGGTGGAATGCTGCTTTGTAGCGCAATTTTTCCTTTGCCATAACTACCATTTGGTCGTGGTCGAAAATTAATTTTGGTGTTTTTTGAATAGGAAACCATTCGGCATGAAAGTCGGTATTGATTTGTCTTTCGTACTGGTTAATATCAATCAAGGCAAAATAAGCAACAGAAATAGTTCGCTCTAATGGATCACGATCTGGACGCCCAAAAGCATGTAATTGCTCTAAATAAACGCCTTCTAGCCCTGTCAGTTCATTTAGAATTCTAGCAGCTCCGTTTTCAAAATCTTCTGATTCTCGAATAAAACTACCAATCAAACTCCATTTGCCTTTTTCAGGTTCGAGACCTCTTTGTACTAACAATAGTTTTAACTCAGTACCATCAAAGCCAAAGATGATACAGTCTACTGCTATTAAAAGACGGGTTTGTTTGTAATACTTTGGCATAATAAATTGAATAGCAATGATAAGCAACTGTTTTGAATTTCGTATTTTAGTCTAACGAAACTTTTCGAAACAATTTCTGTAATTAATAAGTGTAAAATATACAATTAATTAGATTTCTCACTAATTTTACCCTGTTGTTTTTTCACAAACTGTTTGAGTGAGCGAGTGAGATTAGCAGAATCGAAAATTGAGCTGGGGCGTAATTGTTCCGGCTCGATTTATGTTTAATACATAAATTGCTTGTTATGCCTACCGAATTGAATCATTGCATTGAAACAGTAAGAACTGTTTTTGTATCTAATTTTGGACATCCTACACTATTTGTACAATCGCCAGGAAGAATTAATTTAATAGGAGAACATACCGATTATAACCAAGGTTTTGTATTGCCTGCTGCTATAGATAAAGCCATTTATTTGGCTATTGGAAAAAGAGAAGACAAGGAAGTTCACTTGATAGCGGCCGATTTAGCCGATAGTTTTTCTGTAGCATTAAATAACTTAAGTTTTTCTGAGAAAACCTGGTCTAACTATTTAATTGGGGTGGTTGACCAACTGCAAAAAAATGGGTATCAACTAGGTGGATTTAATGCAGTACTTGCAGGTGATGTTCCTTTGGGTGCAGGCCTTTCAAGCTCTGCTGCTGTTGAATGTGCCACTGTATTTGCATTGAATGAACTATTTGAATTAGGGCTCTCAAAAATTGAAATGGTGCGTTTGGCGCAGAAAGCAGAAAACGAATTTGTAGGAGTGAAATGCGGTATCATGGATCAGTTTGCAAGTATGTTTGGTAAAACAGATGCAGTGATTCAGTTAGATTGTCAATCACTAGGATATAATTATATGCCGTTTAACCAAGAAGGTATTAAAATAGTGTTGTTAGATACTAGGGTAAAGCATTCATTAGCATCAACTGAATATAATTTAAGAAGAGAAGAATGTGAAGCAGGTGTAAAAATTATCCAAGAAAAATATCCCGCAGTGGCTAGTTTGCGAAACGCAACGATGCAAATGATACAGGAGTGTTTGATAAATACAGACCAAAAAATTATTGATCGATGTAGTTTTGTTGTGGCAGAAATAAAGCGTTTACAAGACGCCTGTAAAGACCTAGAAGCCGGAGATTTGAAGGCTTTTGGCAAGAAGATGTATGAAACCCACGATGGATTAAGCAAGTTGTATGAAGTTAGTTGTGCAGAATTGGATTTTTTAGCCGATTTTGCTAAAACAGAGGCAAGTGTTTTAGGGGCTAGAATGATGGGTGGCGGATTTGGAGGTTGCACCATTAATTTGGTGGAAGAAAATGCGGTTGAGGCTTTTGTATTAGCTGCAGGAAATGCTTTTCAAAAAGTATTTGGAACTGAAATGAAACCTTATATTGTTTCTATTGGAAATGGTACAAGTTTGTTAGATGAAAATGTAATTTTTTAAAATTTACCATATGCAAAAATTAACGATTGCTTTTGCTTTTTTTACAGTAATACTTTTGGCTAGTTGTGCCAATCAATCAGCAAATAATAGTGCGCTGAAAGATAGTACTAGTGCACCTTCTAAGCTAGCTTATCAACAAGAAGTAGCCAATAAAAAAGTAGACCTTTTTGTATTATCTAACAAAAATAAATTATCGGTTTCTATTACCAATTTTGGTGGTAGAATTGTAAGTTTTTTTGTGCCAAATAAGTCTGGTGGTTTTACGGATATTGTTTTAGGATATGATAGTTTAAATCACTACCTCCATAATAGCGAAGCTTTTTTTGGCGCATTAATTGGCCGTTATGGCAATCGTATTGCTAAAGGAAAATTTTCCTTAGATAATCAAGCCTATACTTTGGCAATCAACAACACGCCGAATGCTTTGCATGGTGGACCAACTGGTTTTCATAATAGGGTTTGGACTGCTAATCAAACCAGTTCGCAGTCACTAGAATTAACCTATTTATCTGCCGATGGCGAAGAAGGTTATCCAGGAAATTTGACTGTAAAAGTGGTATATACTTTAGCCGACGATAATAGTTTGCAAATGGACTATACCGCATCTACCGATAAAAAAACAGTGGTTAATTTAACCAACCATGCTTACTATAATTTGAATGGAGCAGCATCAGGAACCATTAACAATCATTTGTTAATGATTAATGCAGACAATTATACCCCTGTAGATAGCACATTAATCCCAACAGGTGTGTTGGCTTCAGTTATTGGTAATCCTTTTGATTTTAGAACCCCAAGAGCTATTGGAGATAGTTTATCAGTAGTTAATCAACAATTAAAAAACGGATTGGGCTACGACCACAATTTTGCTTTAAATAGAAAACCAGGGAATGATTTACAATTAGCTGCATCTGTTTATGGGCCAGCTACTGGGATTTTTATGGAAGTTTTTACACAAGAACCTGGTATTCAATTTTATGGTGGTAATTTTTTAGATGGAAAACTAGTTGGAAAGCATGGCAAAGCCTATGAATATCGGTCTGCATTTTGTTTAGAAACACAGCATTTTCCAGATGCGCCAAATCAACCAAATTTTGCAAGTACTGTGTTAGTGCCAGGAGCGGTTTACCATACAACTACCCAGTATAAATTCAGCGTTAAATAAGGCCTTTTTAACAATAGGATAATTTTATTTGCGACAGGATGCAACAGGATGCCTTTCTAAATTAGTGGGCTTAACTTTTGCGTCTATATCACTGCTGAAATCGACTGCTTGTTTATGAGAAAAAATAATTTTTCCTTGATCCTTAGTGCTTACACAAATACAACCCGTATTTTTTTTGTATGCTTATTTGCCATATTGCTACAACAGCCATTGTTTGCGCAAATAAAATGGCCTACAATTACCCAAACAAATAAGCCATGGACTAGGTGGTGGTGGCTTGGTAGTGAAGTAAACAACAAAGACCTAACAACAGTCATGCAACAATACCAACAGGCTGGTCTTGGTGGCTTAGAACTAACGCCCATTTATGGTGTTAAAGGTGAATCGGATAAATACATTCCTTTTTTATCAAAACAATGGATGGGTGTTTTTGACCATACATTAGCAGAAGGCAAAAGACTAGGGTTAGGAATTGATTTGGCAAATGCAACAGGATGGCCTTTTGGCGGTCCTTGGATTGGTGATGAAGATGCTAGTAAAAATATGCAGTATAAAGTGTACGCTCTGCAAAGTGGAGAAACACTTAAAGAAAAAATTCAATTTTTACAAGAACCATTGGTAAGAACAGAAAATTATTTGCCTCGTAAAATTGAAGATATTAAACAACCACTTTCGGCAAATGATTTACAAGCATTGGCTTTAGACCAGGTTCGATTTAGCAGACTATTACCGCTTCAAAAATTAATGGCTTATAGTAATGGCGAAAATCCTATAGACTTAACAAGCAAAGTTACTGCAGACGGACAGTTGAATTGGGTTGCGCCCAAAGGCAATTGGAGCATTTATGCGGTGTTTATGGGATGGCATGGAAAGCAAGTGGAGCGGGCAGCTCCAGGTGGAGAAGGGTATGTTATTGACCATTTTTCTGCAACTGCATTGCAGCATTACTTACAAAAATTCGACACCGCATTTAAAGGACATGATTTAACAAATTTGCGTAGTTTTTTTAATGATAGTTATGAAGTAGATGATGCGCGTGGGCAGTCTAATTTTACGCCAACTTTATTTGAGGAATTTTTAAAAAGAAGGGGATATGATTTAGCCAACGAATTGCCAGCATTATTTAGCAAAGAAAAATCAGAAAAAAACAACCGTGTTTTGTGTGATTACAGAATGACCATTGACGAATTAATTCTAGAAAAATTTACGGGAGAATGGCAAAAATGGGCACATAGTAAAAATAAAATGGTGCGCAATCAATCGCATGGCTCACCAGCTAATACACTAGATTTATATGGGGTTGTTGATATTCCAGAAACAGAGGGAACAGAAATTTTAAGAATTAAATTTGCTGCATCAACAGCACATGTATTAGGCAAACCATTGGCATCTGCAGAAAGTGCTACTTGGCTAAACGAGCATTTTGTTTCTACACTAAGTGATGTTAAAAAAGCGCTAGACACTTATT
This sequence comes from uncultured Bacteroidota bacterium, assembly GCA_903831935.1. Classification (GTDB taxonomy): domain Bacteria; phylum Bacteroidota; class Bacteroidia; order Chitinophagales; family Chitinophagaceae; genus Sediminibacterium. The sequence continues at coordinate 6,370 of CAIKZP010000146.1, forward strand.
TTATTGGTGGAGTTAACCATATATTTTACCATGGCACATCTTATTCGCCACCAAGTGCAGTATGGCCAGGACATTTGTTTTATGCGGCAGTAGAATTTACCCAAGCCAATCCTTTCTGGAATAATTTTGCTGCACTAAATCATTATGTAGCAAGAACCCAATCTTTTTTGCAAGCAGGAAAGCCAGATAATGATGTGTTATTGTATTTTCCTATTTATGATAAATATTCAGAAGCGGGTAAAGAATTGCTATTGCATTTTGATGGTATGAAACCTGAATTTAACGGAACCCCATTTGAAATTTCTGCTAGCCATTTACAAGAAAAAGGATATGCTTTTGATTATATTTCTGATCGTCAAATTTTGCAATTAGGCACTGAAAAAAATCAAATTATAACGGGTGGAACAAGTTATCAAACCTTGCTAATTCCTGCAGCTAAATATATGCCTCTAACTAGTTTGCAAAAATTAGTAGCATTAGCAAATGAAGGAGCAACTATTTTATTCTATACCCATCTTCCTGCAACCATTCCAGGCTACGGACATTTGGCAGAAAATCAGGCTGCTTTTAACCAATGGCGCCAATCATTAAATTTTGAATTCCTACCAAATAGTTTCGTTAAAAAAGCAGTTGTAGGAAAAGGATCCATTCTTATATGTGATAATTTAGAACCGCTTTTAAATGCAGCTGCCATTAGAAAAGAGTCAATGGTTGATGCAGGATTGTCTTTCAATAGAAGAAAATTTATTGGTGGGCACACTTACTTTATTGCCAATAGATCTGGTAAGCCATTAGAAGGTTGGTTTCCTATTGCTGTAGCAGATGCAAATGCTTCTTTATTTAATCCTATGAATGACATGTTGGGTGCCGCTTTAACAAGAAAAAATAAGCAAGGAAATTTAGAAGTGTATTTGCAATTTAAAACCGATGAGAGTTATATACTTCAAACAAATAATGCAACTCCTGTAGCTGCTGTTTATCCTTATTTTAGTGTAGAAAAAAATACCGCAGAAATTATTGGAAATGATTGGGTAGTAAGTTTTGTATCGGGTGGACCAAGTTTGCCAAAGCCATTACACTTAAACCAATTACAAGATTGGACTGCATTTGATTCTAGTTATCAAATTTTTTCTGGCACTGCATCTTATGCAACACATTTTAAAAATCCTAACACAAAATCAACCCAATATTTATTAGCATTAGGTAAGGTATACGAGAGTGCAGAAGTATGGTTGAATCATAAAAAAATGGCAACCCTAATTGGTCCGGATTTTGAAATGGTTATTCAGTCGAAAGATTTATTAGCAGATAATTTATTAGAAATTAAAGTAGCCAATAGTATGGCCAATAGAATTATCGATCTAGAAAAACTAAAAGTGATTTGGAAGAAATTTAATAATACCAATTATCCATCAAGATTGCCACAAAACAGAGGTGCAGACGGCATGTTTACTGCCGCTAATTGGTTGCCGAAAATTTCAGGATTAACCGGCCCCGTTTCTTTAACAGCCATACATTCCTTAAACATTGTAAAATAACACCATGAAAAAAAAATACTTTTTTCTGTTTTTGTTAATCATTCAATTAGGCGTTAATGCACAAAAAAATGTTAGAGAGCGAATTGATTTTAATAAGGATTGGTTTTTTAGTTTAACTGAATCTGCTATTTCGGAAATGCCGTCAAGTACAAATGTTAATTGGCGAAAATTAAATTTACCGCATGATTGGAGTATTGAAGGAAAGTTCGACGAACATAGTCCTGCAACTACTGGTGGTGCTGCTTTAAATGGTGGATTAGGCTGGTATTGCAAATCATTTAGTTTGCCAGTTTCAGAAAAAGGCAAGCAAATTAGTATTGATTTTGATGGTGTTTATAGGAATAGCGAAGTATTTATTAATGGACATTCATTAGGAATTCGACCGAATGGATTTATTTCATTCAGGTATAATCTTACGCCATTTTTAAAATTTGGATCAGAAAAAAATATCATTGCAGTTAAAGTTGACAATAGCCAACAACCCAATTCGCGTTGGTATTCTGGTTCTGGAATTTATAGAAATGTTTGGTTGGTTAAAACTGCAGCAATTGCTGTTGATCAATGGGGTACTTTTTTAACAACGCCAACAATTACAAAGGATCAGGCATCCGTAAATCTTTCCATTAAAATTGCAAGCAAATATCCTAGCGCAAAAAAAATTGCTGTGTTCACTTATGTTTTGGATGCTGCAGGAACAATAGTTGCATCTAATATTACGGCAAATACAAGTATAAAATCTGAACTTATTTTAAGCCAAGCATTAGTTGTAAAAAAACCAATTCTTTGGAATTTAGAAAAGCCATATTTGTATCAAGCAATCACAACTATTAAATTAGACGGACAAGTGGTTGATGCTTATGAAACCAGTTTTGGTATTCGTTCTTTTGAATTCAATATCAACAAAGGGTTTTTGCTAAATGGAAAACAAGTAAAAATTAATGGAGTTTGTAATCACCACGACTTGGGTTGCTTGGGCTCTGCCATTAATTACCGTGGACTAGAACGTCAACTAGAAATATTAAAAGCAATGGGTTGCAATGGCATTCGCACATCACATAATCCACCTGCACCAGAGTTGTTAGAGCTTTGTGACAAGATGGGTTTTGTAGTAATGGATGAAGCCTTTGATATGTGGAAGCGTCCTAAAAATAAATTTGATTACCACCTAGATTGGGACCAATGGCATGAAAAAGATTTGGTTGATCAAATAAAAAGAGACAGAAACCATCCATCGATTTTTATGTGGAGTATTGGTAATGAAATTAGTGAGCAAGGTTGGGGATTGAAAGATACTTCTGGTAGAGTGATTGGCAGAGAATTAACTGCCATTGTAAAATCATTAGATACCACACGCGTTGTTACTTGTGCTTTTGACAATACCTCTTCTCAAAATAATATTATTCTTTCAGGTGCAATTGATGTTTACGGATACAATTATCACCACCGCGAATATGCTGGATTTCAACAGAAATTTCCGGGTAAACCTTTTATTGGATCTGAAACAGTTTCTGCATTACAAACACGAGGGTATTACGAAATGCCATCGGATAGTATTAGAAGATGGCCTGCTAACAATGATCCTAGGTTTAAAGCAGGATCCACTAATTTAAATGCTTCTGCTTACGATAATGTTTCAGCTTCATGGGGTTCAACGCACGAAGAAACTTGGAAACAAATAAAAAAGAATGATTTTATAGCAGGTCAATTTATTTGGACAGGCTTTGATTATTTAGGAGAACCAACGCCTTATCCTTGGCCTGCTAGAAGTTCTTATTTTGGTATAGTTGATTTGGCGGGATTTCCCAAAGACGTTTATTATATGTACCAAAGTGAATGGACCAATAAACCTGTATTGCATTTATTGCCTCACTGGAATTGGAAAATGGGTGAAACCATTGATGTATGGGCTTATTACAATCAAGCAGACGAAGTAGAATTGTTTTTAAACAATCAGTCTTTAGGAATTCGCAAAAAAACAGGCGATGATTTGCACGTGCAATGGCGTGTGCCTTTTCAACCTGGTGTATTAAAAGCCGTATCGAGACTAAAAGGAAAAACAGTATTAATTACAGAAAAAAAGACAGCAACTAAGCCCGCTAAACTGTTGGTATCTGCCGATAGAAATTTAATAAAAGCAAACGGGAAAGATTTGTCATATATAACAGTAACCGTGGTAGATGCTGCTGGAGTAATGGTGCCTGATGCAGACCAATTAATTGAATTTACTGTTAATGGTGCTGCAGATATCATTGCAACAGACAATGGAAGTCCTACAAGTTTGGTTTCTTTTAAATCAAGTAGTCGCCAAGCATTTAATGGTTTGTGTTTGGCTGTTGTTCAATCAAAAATGCAAAAAGGTAAATTGGTAATTACTGCAATGTCTGCAGGATTGCCAGATGCTAGTATTGCAATTGATATGCAATAAATAATATTATTTAATGAAGTTTTGTAAACAAGTAGTTTTCTTTTTTTTGGTGTTCACTGTTTTTTCAGTGAAACTAGTAGCACAAAATGCGCTGCAGTATTGGCATGGAAAAGAACGAACTATTCGATATCATCCAGAAGGTTCAGATATTGTTATTACAAATGGCAATAAAAAATTTACACGGGCTTTGTATGGCAGCAATACAGCTTTTAGAATAGAAGCCGGAGACCTGCCAGAGTTTGCATTGTATATGCCAGGCATGGGTGGTAATATAAAAATTGGTATAGCATCGAAAAACAGTAGTAAATGGTTGGTGGATGCAGCTAGTATCACTGCCCGTTATAGGCCTGGAGCCATGATATATACTATCACAGATCCAATATTAAATAAGGGTAGTTTAGAATTAGTGGTATTGGCATTAGCCAACTCAGAAGGAATGATTATTCAATCGCAACTAAGCAATTGCTTGGATAGTTTGGAGCTCTTTGTTGCTTATGGTGGTGCTACAGGAAAAAAATTTAGCAGAGATGGAGACTTAGGTGCAGATCCGGAATCGAATTTTTATTTAAAGCCAGCGTATTGTGTAGACAATCATTTTACCATATCGAACAACAGTTTTCTATTAAAATATGGATCGGGCGAATTGTTAAGTGAAGAAGATCGTTACGAAGTAAAACATATTACAACAGAAAAATCTGCAGTCAAAAAAAATACAGCACAATTTTTAAATGGTATTTTTCCGGAAGCTGCTTTGCTAAAAATAGCGGATGCCAATCAACTAGAAAATCCAATTGGTTTATTTGCGTCAAATCAATCGAATACACCAGTAGTAGTTGCTAAAATAAAAATCGAAAATAATACCAAGAATTATTTTTCTATTTATCGTCCTATAGAAAACAACACAATTAGTTATCAAGCACTAGCTAATTTGGCTATAGAAGCTGAATTGGCTAGAAAAAAAATAGCAGATAGAATTATTGTAAATACACCTGATGCATATATTAATACACTTGGTGCTGTATTGGGAATTGCAGCAGATGCTATTTGGGAAGCACCTAGTTATTTACATGGATCAGTTGGTTGGCGTATGCGCTTAAATGGCTGGAGAGGGCCTTATGTAGCAGATCCTTTTGGTTGGCATGAAAGAGCAAGACTGCATTTTAGAAGTTATGCGTTGTCTCAATTAACAGAACCCGAATCTGGTAAAACAGTTGCAGATACTGCTTTGCATTTAGCGCGACAACAAGAGAAATTAGGTACAGCTGTTTTTAGTAGTGGCTATATTTCACGTAATCCTGGTGGCGATTTTAAAGCCCATCATTACGATATGAATTTGGTGTTTATTGATGCACTATTACAGCACTTTAAATGGACAGGTGATACTGCGTTTATGCGCGAAATGTGGCCATTAATTAAACGTCATTTAGCATGGGAAAAAAGAAATTTCGACCAAGATGGCGATGGGCTCTACGACGCATATGCTGCTATATGGGCTAGTGATGCGTTACAGTATAGTGGCGGAGGTGTAACACATAGTTCTGCTTATAATTACAAGGCAAATAAGTTAGCTGCTACAATTGCCCTATTACTTGGTGAAGATGCAAGGCCATTTGAAAAAGAAGCAACAAAAATTCATACAGCAATCAATCAATATTTGTGGTTACCTAATAAAGGTTGGTATGCCGAATACAAAGATTTATTAGGACTAAAAAAAGTGCATGAACAAGCTGCCTTGTGGACGGTATACCATAGTTTAGATAGCGAAGTACCCAACGCGTTTCAGGCCTATCAAACTATGCAGTATGTAGATGCGCAAATACCACATATTCCTGTTAGAGCAGTGGGTTTGCCAAATGAGTTCTTTACTGTTTCTACCAGCAATTGGATGCCTTATACTTGGAGTTTAAATAATGTAGCACTAGCAGAAGTAATGCATACAACTTTAGCGCAATGGCAGGCAGGAAAAAATGAAACGGCTTTTACTTTATGGAAATCTGCTTTATTAGAAAGTATGTATTTAGGAAGTAGTGCTGGTAATATTGTACAGGTTTCTTTTTATGATGCCATTCGTGGTGAAACCTATAGAGATTTTGCAGATCCAATTGCCATGACGGCAAGGTCTTTGGTAGAAGGTCTGTTTGGGATTCAACCTAATGCAATCAATAATGAATTAGTCATTAAACCAGGGTTGCCTGCAGCTTGGAACAATGCGTCTATAAAAATTCCGGATATTAATTTTTCGTTTAACAGAAATAAACAAGTAGATCAATATACCATTGTTCCTAATTTTCAAAAGCAACTCAATTTAAAATTCATTGCACAGGCAAGTTTTTTAGGAATTGATTCTGTTCTTGTTAATGGAAAGAAATGGCAATGGAAAAATGTTGATACTGCTGTAGGTTTTCCATTAATTGAAATAGCTATTCCTGCTGCATCTAAATACAATATTGAAATTTATTGGAAGCATGAGAAATCTATTGCGGCATTGCCTATTCAACAAATTGTAGCAGGTAAAAATCTGGTTATTAATTTTTCAAATGCAAACTTGCTTCAGGTGTTTGATCCGCAGCAGATTGCTTCAAATATAAAAAAAGCAGGAGCAATTTTTTCTGCCAATATTAATAGTACGGAAGGTATTCATACTTTATTTGTCCAATTAAAAAACAAATCGTTTACTTGGTGGCAGCCAATTGATTTTAATATTGTACCTGCTATAAGTGTTATTGATATTGCAAAAGATAAAAAAAATACCATTTCGTTTCAATTGTTTAATAATACTGATTCTTTGATAAATGGATTCGTATTTGTTAATGGGCATTCAACAAGTATTAAAATTCCTGCTTTAACGCTTTCTTCCATCATACAAACACCAACGGAGGCAATTGTTCCAGGAACGAATTCTATTATAATTAAATGGGCTAATAACGAATTAACTACTGCTATTGTTAATTGGAATATTGCAATACCATTTGCAAAAAAAATGGAAACAATTTCTTTGCAACCTTATTTAAATGACAAGCTTACACAGATTTTTAAAAACCAATATTTATCGCCACGCCCAGTAGCTCCAACACTTCAATTGCCAACACAGGGAATTGGTGAATGGACCTACCCTTTAAGAACAGCAGATATTAATGATAGTGGCTTGAGAAAATTGGCAGCAACAAATAATACATTTCAATTACCTCAAGGCATTCCGTTTTCAACTAATAGTGATAGTAGTGTAAATAATATTGCATTTACTTCACAGTGGGATAATTATCCAAGATCTATTAAAATACCTATAGCCGGAAATGCGTCTCATGCCTATTTATTAATGGCAGGATCTACCAACCCAATGCAGTCGAGATTTGAGAATGGGATTGTTCTTGTAAATTATATCGATGGCACAATGGATAGTTTGTCATTGAAAAATCCGCAAACTTGGTGGCCAATAGAACAAGACTATTTAGAAGATGGCTATGCATTTCATAACGATGCCGCTAAGCCCGTTAGGGTGCATTTAAAAACTGGAAGGATTCTTTCTGTATTTGATGGAACAGCCAATGAATACAATGGAAAATCAATTCAGGGTGGTGCAGCAACTGTGTTAGATATTCCATTGAATGTTACGAAGCCATTAAAAAATCTAATACTCAGTACAACAGCAAATGATGTTGTTATTGGGTTGATGAGCCTTACTTTAATTAGAGATAAATAAATTATTTTTTACCAATAACTAAAACGATGCAACCATTTAAATTGATCAAACAAATTGTACTTATTTTCTTTTTGATGCTTTCCTTAACCTCTATTGTTACTGCACAGAAATCGGTATCAATGGTAGTAGATGGTTTTCATCCGTCAACGGTAATTAGCAAACATATTTATGGTCATTTTTCGGAACACTTGGGCCGATGTATCTATGATGGATTTTGGGTAAGCGATACTTCAACCGTTGTAAAAAAAGATAGAATTCGTTTAGACATTGTAGCAGCGTTGAAAAAAATTCAAATCCCTAATCTTCGTTGGCCTGGTGGCTGTTTTGCAGACGAGTATCATTGGCGTGATGGAATTGGTGTAAGAACGCAACGTCCTAAAATGATTAATACCAATTGGGGAAATGTTACCGAAGACAATAGTTTTGGTACACACGAGTTTTTAGAGCTTTGTAGTTTATTAAACTGCGAACCCTATATCACTGCAAATGTGGGAAGTGGTACGGTAGAAGAAATGTCTAAATGGGTAGAGTATTTAAATTTTGACGGCTTGAGCCCTATGACAAATATTCGCAAACAAAATGGTAGAGTAGAACCTTGGAAAGTAAAATTCTGGGGAGTTGGTAATGAGAGCTGGGGTTGTGGTGGAAATATGACGCCAGATTATTATGCAGATCAATACAAGCGCTATGCCACTTTTGCAAAAAATTATCCGGGTGCAAGACTCAATAAAATTGCAGCAGGTCCTAACGGTTCAGATTATAATTGGACCGAAACCATGATGAAAAAAGTAAGTGCCAATCAAATGTGGGGGATTGCATTACACCATTACACTGTTCCTAGAACTTGGCAAGATAAAGGCTCTGCTACTGCTTTTGATGAGGCAGAATATTTTACCACCATGCAAAAATGTTTAGAGATGGAAGAATTGGTTACACGCCATTCAACAATCATGGATAGATATGATCCGGCTAAACGTGTTGCACTTGTAGTAGATGAGTGGGGTATTTGGACGAATGTAGAACCAGGTACTAATCCAGGATTTTTATACCAACAAAATAGTTTGCGTGATGCCATGGTAGCAGCAACCACACTTAATATTTTTAACAACCATAGTGACCGTGTTAGAATGGCCAATTTGGCACAAACAATTAATGTGTTACAAGCATTGATTTTAACGGAAGGTGCTAAAATGTTGTTAACACCTACCTATCATGTTTTTGATTTATTTAAAGTACACCAAGAAGCAAAATTATTACCCATACAATTTACTAGTCCTGATTTTGTAAGTGGAAAACAAAAAATCCCAGCACTAAATGTATCTACTTCTAAAGACAGCAATGGATTGGTACATATGACCTTGGTAAATTTAGATCCATCAAATAAAATTAGTTTGCGCACTACATTACATTCAATTAACTGGACAAAAGTAGAAGGTCAAGTATTGAGTTCAGCAAAAATAACTGACGTAAATACTTTTGAAAAACCCAATTTAATTAAACCAGTTGCTTTTTCGGGTGCTAAAAAAGAAGGGACTGAATTAGTTGTGGATTTGCCTGCACAATCATTGGTTTTATTGACTATTTATTAATTTGATCTATGTTTCAAAAGCAGTATCGTTTTATATTCTTACTAATTTCTTTTTTAGTGATTGGTAATTTAATGGCGCAAAAAAATAAGTCAAAGGTTTACCTGTTTTCTTATTTTAAAGGCAATGGCGAAAATGGATTGCACCTAGCATATAGTTTAAATGGGTTTGACTGGAAACCATTAAAAAATGACAGTTCTTTTTTAACCCCCACTGTTGCTAATGATAAATTAATGCGTGATCCCTGTATAATTCGGGGTAAAGATGGCAGATTTCATATGGTGTGGACAGTGAGTTGGAAAGACCGAGGTATTGGCTATGCATCTTCGGCAGATTTAATTCATTGGACAGAACAACAATGGATTCCTGTGATGGATAAAGAACCTACAGCAAAAAATTGTTGGGCTCCAGAAATTTTTTATGACGATCAAAAACAGGAATACTTAATTTATTGGGCTACCACAATTCCAGGTCGATTTGCAGAAACAGAAAAGTTTGGCGATAACAACCATCGTATCTATGCTGTAACTACAAAAGATTTTAAAATATTTTCAGAAACTAAATTATTATATAACCAAGGGTTTAATGTAATTGATGCAACAATTACGCGTATAGGAAATAAATATGCCATGGTTTTAAAAGACGAAACATTATTGCCGCCGCAAAAGAATTTGAGAGTTGCATTTAGTGATTCTGCTGCAAGTGGCTATGGTAAAGCATCTGCGCCAATCACTGGAAATTATTGGGCAGAAGGTCCTACCACTATTAATATTAATGGTGAATGGATTGTTTATTTTGATAAATACAGAAACCATACTTATGGCGCTGTGAGTTCTAAGGATTTTATAAACTGGACAGATATTTCAGATAAAATTCATTTTCCAAATGGGCTTCGCCACGGAACTGTTTTTACTGTTACAACAAAAGAGTTTAATCAATTACTTAAATTAAGTGCTAATTAATATTTCATGAAAAAATCAATTGTATTTAGTGTATTATTCATTCTATTTTCTTTGATAGAATTACAAGCCCAAAGAGTAATGGAAAATCTGGGCAGGGGTATTGTAGCTGTTCCTCAAACAGGCGGAAAAGCCTTTGTTAGCTGGCGTTTGCTAGGAACAGATCCTACAAATATTTCCTTTAACCTTTATAGAAAAACCAATGATGCAGCAAGTGTTAAACTGAATAAAAAACCCATTACAACTGTTACAAATTTTATAGATGAATCGGTTGATTCCTTAAAAAAATATACTTATGCTGTAACGAGTATTCTCGATGGCAAAGAATCCGTTCAAAGCAAATCATTTACACTTGCTGCAAATGCAAAAATGTATATTTCTATTCCTTTGCAAACGCCGCAAGGGTATACACCAAATGATGCATCGGTAGGTGACTTAGATGGAGATGGCGAATACGAAATTATTTTACACCAAACTGGTAAAGCCAGAGACAATTCTCAGGCTGGGTTTACTGATCCCCCAATATTTCAAGCGTATAAATTAAATGGAACACTTCTATGGACAATCAATCTTGGAAAAAATATTCGTGATGGGGCACACTATACACAGTTTATGGTCTATGATTTAGACGGAGATGGCAAAGCAGAAATAGCCATGAAAACAGCAGATGGAACTATTGATGGTGTTGGAAAACCGATAGGAGATTCTACAAAAGATTTTAGAAATAAAGACGGGAAAATTTTAGACGGACCAGAATTCTTTACCATTTTCAATGGATTAACAGGAGCAGCAATGGCTACCACTGATTATTTGCCTGCACGTGGTGATATAGGTCAATGGGGCGGAAGAGGTGGCAATGGTGGCAATGATAAATCTGGCAATCGGGTTGATCGTTTTTTAGCCTGTGTGGCTTATTTAGACGGTGTTTTGCCAAGTGTAGTAATGTGTAGGGGTTATTACGGAAGAGCAGTTTTAGCTGCATGGGATTGGCGTGGTGGAAAATTAAGTTCACGTTGGGTATTTGATTCTAAAAATGGAGAGAGTGAATATTCAGGAATGGGTAATCATAATTTAACCGTGGCTGATGTTGATGGAGATGGAAAAGATGAAATTGTTTATGGCTCCATGTGTATTGACGACAATGGAAAGGGATTATATTCAACAGGCTTGCGACATGGAGATGCGATTCATGTAAGCGATTTAGATCCATCGCATCCTGGTTTAGAAGTTTTTGGTATTCACGAAATAGAAGAAAAAACAAAGGGTGCAGGGGCTGCCATGTATGATGCCAAAACTGGTAAAATTTTATG
>CAIKZP010000147.1 GCA_903831935.1 uncultured Bacteroidota bacterium
CTACTGGAATACAGTCGCCTTCTGGATACAAAGAACAAGATTATGACATCAAAGCACTTTGGAAAATTAATAATCATTCAATATTCACAATTGCTAGTCAGCAAGTTACTCAGAAAGATATTCCTTTATATCATCGCGTGAAATTAGAAAATTTTAAGTATTATAATTTTTCTCCACAAAAACATAATTTAAATTATGCTAGGTATGAATTGAATACAACAACAACACTTCTTCATAAAATTATTCTTACCAGTTCAATACAAAATAGTAAAGAGCAACGATCTTATTATAAAAATGCTGCTACTAGTAAATTTGAAGAATTAGATAAAGTAAAAACAATTGGCTTGACGGCAGAATTAATTTCTCGGATTGCTACAAATTGGAGTGCAATATCTGGAATTGAATGGTATCATGACTATATAAATAGTTCTAAAGAGCTGATTAGTTTGCCATCTGAAATTCATACTAATCAAAGAGGATTATATCCAGATAATGCAACCAGTGCCAATATGTCGGCATATAGTTTACATCAAATTATAAAGGGGAGCTTTCAAATTAATGCTGGTGTTCGTTACAATAGTGTCGCAGTTAAAATAAAAGATACTGCTGCTGGATACAATCAATTGGGGGAAGTAACTATTAAGCCATCATCATTAGTAGGAAACATTGCGTTATTGTATCATTTAAATTCCAAACAAAGTATCTATGCCTCATTTAATACTGGGTTTCGTACACCAAATGTAGATGATATGGGAACATTAGGACTTGTTGATTTTAGATATGAAATACCCACTTATGGGTTAAAGCCTGAGAAATCATATAACACTGAAATTGGCTATAAAATTCAAACTGAACATTTTAAAACATCAATTGCTTTATTTTATATGCAATTAACTGATTTAGTGACTCGTGTTCAAGTTCAAGGACAGCAAATAGGAGGTTACAATGTTTATAAGAAAGAGAATAATCAGGAAGCCTTTGTTAGGGGATTAGAGTTTGATGTACAATATCGAATATCAAAGCACTTCGATTTGCAATCTGGAATTAGTTATGCTTTCGGACAAAATACAACAATTAATGAACCAATGCGAAGGGTGCCACCACTTAATGGCCAAGTTCTATTGAAATATACTGCCAATCATTGGAATGTATTTATAGAAAATTTATTTGCAGGCATGCAAAACCGTTTAGCACAAGGCGATAAAGATGATAATAGAATTCCTGTTGGCGGTACACCTGGCTGGAATATTGTTAATTTTTATGGAGGGCATCAATGGAAGTTGATAAAATTACAATTAGAATTAGGTAACCTTTTCAATGTAGATTATCGGATGCATGGATCTGGGATTAATGGAATTGGTAGAAATTTTTCTTGTAGTTTATATTATACACTTTAAATTTTTGTTATTACATTTTCAGCAAAATGAGTGCTATTATTTAAACAGTTTTTCTAAAAAAATATTTAATACTTCTACTAATATTAATATAATAATAACCCATTCTAACACAACGCTATTTCTATATTGAAGTAAATCTTTAAATAGTTCGAGGTTTTCTTTAGCTATCTGTAAACCTTCTTGAATAGTTCGAAATCGAGATTGAAGGTCAAATGTTTTCTTTAAACCAATATCTAATTTATTTAAATTCTCATCCTCCCATGTAGATTCAGGAGAATCAAAAATGTATAAATTTCCAGCAATTCTATTTTTCAAATTTAATGTTCTGCCTATATATTTTTTAAGCTCTTTTCCACCTAAGTCTATCTTACCTTTTTTTTCTAATTCTTGGGTTTGATAATTAGTTTCCTCTAATAATACATTTGTTTGCTGATCAAAATAATCTAAAGAAACACTTTGCGAAACATTTAGCATGATTAACCGAATAGCATCAATACTAGGGTTTGGAATTTTAATTTTATTATATCCATAATTAATAGCTGGGGAATTCGTTTCAATATCAAATTCATCGCTTAGCCTTTGCTCAAAATAGTTTCTACAATATGGTGTAATTAATTGTAAGAAAACAGACATTTCTGTTTCATCATATCCTAGAAAACAAATAATACCATATTTAAAAACATATAGGTATTTATTTGAATCTACATGATAAAATAATTCATCTGAATCAGCAAAATGAATTCTTGCAGTATATGCTGTTTTAAAAAGTTTGATATCAATACTATCAGCAACTTGATAAGACAATACTTTTAAGTTCATGGTATAGAATTATTATCCTATACTAAAGTTAATAATATTTTATGAGTTGGCAAATCTTACTAAATAATTAAGCATATAAAATTGAAATGATACTAATTAGTAGATTTTATTATCAAGTTTATGACACAAATGAATATTTGGTCAATTTGTAAACGTAAAAAAGCCACACTATTTATCGTGTGGCTTTTGAATTAATGATATGAAATTTATTATGGTATATAGAATTTTGCTTGTAAGGCTTTTTGTATATCAATTGGTAGTTTTGATAATAGATCATAGCTAGTAGCTTTCTCAATAGCATCAACAGTTGTGATATACTTTTTCCAATCAGGATCAATAGTATTATCATTTGGAGTATCAATTGCTAAAATTCTTGTGTCAGCAGTTACTCTAGCCAAATCGCCATTGCCAGTAGGTAGGATAATAGCCACTTTCCATACGCGATTTGGAACCACTACTTTTCCTAAATTAATTGTTTCTGCAAAGCCATTTGTACCAGAACCGCCTTTGCCATAACTTCCCATTATAACATATACTTCATAACCTTTTTGTACTTCAGCTCTTAAATAACTTTCTAAAGTAGCCCATGCTTTTTGATTATTATTTGGTGCTTGTGGTATCATGTTTGGCATCAAGAAAGTAGATGAATTTGCTTCTGTAGAACTGGTTCTATCCCCTGATGGACAATTATGACCTCTATCAAAACCAGATCCACTATAACTATTACTAAGAACTTGATAATAGCCTGTTGGTAAACTTGTAAAATTGGCAAAATTATCAAGCCTTCCAGTAGATCCTGTGCTTGTAGCATCAAGATGCCAGCTTACCCAATTTGGTGTTCCTCTTGAACTACTGTATGACTCTACATAATATTTTTGATCGATTAAATAATTTTCAATCAATAACATATTTGTTGTTGCACTTGAAGGATTTCCAAACAACATATTACTATTGTCGCCATCTGTTGAAGGTACATCAGTGCCAGATCCAGATGGCGTTCCTCTACCTGCTGCAGGAGTGGAGCTATATCCTGTAGTATCTATAATATTATCAACCGGCTCATTTAGTACAATGTTAGGATTGCCTTTGCCAATAAAAATAATATCATCAATATTAACTCTAGTAGTACCAACTTTTCTAATTTGAAAACGTACTTTTTTTGTAGAGGTAACTTTAAAAGAATCTGTAATGAAAGACTTACTATTTGTAGCTATTGCATTACCTAACTGAGTATAAGTAGTGCCTTGATCTTCTGATATCCATAAACTTAATTCAGAAACCGCATCAGCACCATATTGTGCATGATTTATTTTAATCATTGAAATACTATCAATATCAAAATTCATAGATAATTTTCCTGTTCTTAATCTAACAGATTGAATATCATTTTTAATATCTGTAGTGAGCTGACCTAATAAGGCATCTTCAAAAGACCAGATACCTGTTTTTATGGTAACATTACCAATAGCATATGCTGCTTTAGTGCCCATCTCAAAATCTTCTTTAATAGTATAGTTTGAAGAAACATACTGATATACAATGGGATTGGTTTCAATTCCATCAGTCTTTTTTGTACAACTGATTACAGAGAGTAGCACAACGGTGCATAAAATAATTTTATTCATACTAAAAAGATTTTACTTAATTAAACTTTCGGCAAAGGTGCAAAAGTTCTTTTTTTATTAACTAAATACTTATCCACCAATTATTTGTAAATAGTAAAAATAA
>CAIKZP010000148.1 GCA_903831935.1 uncultured Bacteroidota bacterium
ACCAATTTAATAAAGCAGGTGAATAATCAATACAGGAATATTTTATGAGAAGAATTGTTAACCACAGAAAAAATTTAGGTGTAAGCGACAAAGCAGATTTAAAAGAATTAAAATCCGTTTATAGGAATTTAATGAAAGACTTGCACCCAGATAAATTTAATGACAACCACGAAGAGAAGTTAATTGCAGAAGAAAAGAGTAAAAAAATTATAGAGTCGTACCATTTTTTGGTAAGTATTGCTCCTGAAACCGTTGCAGAAACATTGCCAGAGTACATGGAAACCATTAATAATGCAACCATTATTGATTTTGAATATAAGTCTGAATTGTTGAAAGTTAGTTTTTCGAACGATACTGTTTATGAGTATTATGGTGTTCCAAAAGCTATTTATGTAAAATTAGTAAACTCAGAAACCCCTGGTAGATTTGCACGCAGACATATTTTCAGTTCTTATATTTATAGAAGCACTACCAAACAAGTTGCCGCTCAATAATAAATTTTAAAACATGTCGAAAATTATTCGTTGGGGAATTTTAGGGGCTGGTAAAATAGCCAAAAAATTTGCGAATGATTTGCAGTTTGTATCTAACGCAAAGTTAGTTGCTGTAGGATCTAGAACACAAGAGAATGCCAATGCATTTGCTGCATTATTTTCTATTGAAAAATCTTATGGTAGTTATGAGGATTTGGTAAAAGACTCAGAACTTGATATTATTTATATTGCTACGCCACATGTTTTTCATTTTGAAAATACCATCATGTGTTTGCAAAATGGCAAAGCTGTTTTGTGCGAAAAGCCATTTGCTATTAATGAAAAACAAGTTTTGCAAATGCTGCAATTGGCAACAGAAAAAAACTTGTTTTTAATGGAAGCATTGTGGTCTTCTTTTTTGCCACATTTTATAAAATTAAAAGAAATTTTAGCGGAAGGTATTATAGGAGAGGTGACTGCTATGCAAGCCAATTTTGGATTTCAAACAAATGCCGAATCGTCTAAAAGGCTTACAGAGCGTGAACTTGGGGGTGGTACGCTTTTAGATATTGGTATTTATAATATTTTCTTTGCACTGAATGTTTTAGGCGAACCGCAATCGGTAGAGGCTTCAATGATTGCTAACCAAACAGGTGCCGATGAGCAATGTGCCATTACCTATCATTATGCCAATGGTGCAACGGCTCAATTGTTTTCTACTTTTAAATCGAATATTCCTATTGATGCACAAATCTTTGGCACCAAAGGCAATATTAAATTAACGCATAGATTTTACGAGCCATCATGTAATATTTTAGTGTCTACCGATGGTGGACAAAATTATATAACCATACCAACTCAAAAGCCACAAGGTTTTGGTTATGAATTTGAAGCACAGCATGCAACTGATTGTTTGCTAGCAGGTAAAACACAAAGCGATAATATGAGTTTTAAAAAATCGCAACAACTAATTCATGCACTAGATACTGTTAGGGCAAAAATTGGTTTGTTATATCCTGGCGACGAATCTTATTAATGTTAGTCAGTTAGTATTGTTACATTTCCTGTTAAACCAGTAGGCCCAAATAAATTACCTCTGCTCCATTCTTGTGCGGCTTTATTTTTCTTTAAAGATTTTGTATATGCACCAGCAGTAGTAATAATTTTTATACTGATATAATTATTGCCTGGTTTAACGGCTTTAGATATATCATACAGGTGTTTGCCATACCATTGCACCCCAATTGTTTGGCCGTTTACTTCTAATTCACTTACATCATTAATATGCCCTAAAGACAAATATGTTTTGCTACTAGTACTGTTAATTGAAACAGCTTTTTTATAAATAATATTTCCTGAAAAATCTTTGGTATCTGCTAGTAGTTTAAGATCAATTAATTCATTGATAGTAATTTTTTGCGAAGTATTATTTAAGTGATTTAGTGTTAATTGCCAAGGGCCTGTAATGGCTGTTTCTTTTAAGTTTTTAGTATTTTCTAGTTTGTATGATTCGCCATTTTTTTGGTTGTCAAATACAATTAATTTTGATTCAGAAGGGCCTAGTTCAATTTGTAATGTTCCGTTATTTGTTGCAGGATATAATGACCTTTCACCAGTTTCTGCGTTCCATATCCAAGCTGTTTTATTGTTGTTGAAATTAGCTGAAAAGCTATGTGATTTTGCTGCACTATAATTACTAAACCAAAATATGTCTTTATCGCCAGAGGTATAGTGCACTTGGTTTACATGAATAACCGGGTCACTAATTTTTACATATGGTTTAATTTCAAATTGGGTTTGAATGGCTTGCCACCAAGTAATTAAATCGTTTTCTGGAATAGAAGCAATGCCTGTTTTTTTAGGATGCTTTTTTAATATGCTATTGCTAATATTTTCAATCTCTTTACTTACGCGTTTAAAGTTTGTGTAACCAGCAGATTGGTGTGGTGTTTTTCCAATAAAAATAATCGTACCGCCAGCATCTGCAAATTGTTGAATGGCTTTTGCTGTTTCAATATGCATGGTTTCAACTTCAATACAAAAAAGGGTTTGATATTTGCGTGTATTAAAAATTAAAGAACCTGTTTTACTAGTTGCTTTTTGCAATACTTGTTCCGACACATAATCGCATCCATTTCCATGTTGGTGAATGGCTTCCCAAACCTTGTGTACATAATTTGGATAGTTCACTTTAGGAAAGGGATCACGTTGAAAACCATATTTAGAAGCAAGGTCTACTAGCGGGTGCAAAACTGCAATATTGGCTTGCATATCAGATTGCATAAACACTGCCGATAGACGTGCTTTATAATCGCTCCATAATTTAAAATAAGGCCACCAAGGATTACGTTCGTTAAAGAAACTACCATAACGTAACCAGCCTGGAAAAGGCGCTTCTAAAGGGCTGTAATTAAATCCATGCAACAAACTATGTGTTACTCCCGATAAGGCACTTTGGTCTGCGGTAATTTTTACGCGCTCTAATGTTGCAGAAAAAATTTGACCAGTATTGGTGTTTTCTTCGCAACTAATTTCTTGCTTGCCAACTAAATGTGCGGCACTAGAAACAAATTTATTAATCATGGTGTAATTGCGGCCACCATTGCGTTTTGGGCTTGCTTCAAATTCTTCAATTTCTGGAGTCCATGTCCAGGTTTCACATTCTGGAATATCTAATTGCATTGTGGCATCAATGGCATTACAGTCCATGCCATAAGCTTGCATTCGTGATTTTACCTGATGCTTTTTACACCATGCTGTAAAAGTTCCTACAAATCTTTCTTGAAATAATGCTTGTTTGGTTTCTAAAAAATCGTACCTAATTTGGTTGATATTTATTTGCAGTTCGGCCGAAAATTCAGATCCATATTTTTCGTTTACTGCATTGCCCATTTCACCTACTTTAAATAAAATGTAGGGGAAATAAGGTTCTAAATCGTAACCCTTTCGAATTTTAAATTGTTCAAAAAAATCATCACACCAATTGGCGCCTTCTAGTTCTATACTGTCGGTAAAAAATGCCCTGAAATAATTATTCAATGGACCTAGTTTACCAGTTAGCAAATCTCCAAAATGGTCTAAGTAATTTTGTACAGCAGATTGTTGGTAGTGGTTAATTACTGGGCCCATTGCACCCAAAGCACCTTGTATTACTTGTTGAAAGCCGGTGTATTTTATTATATAATATAATATATGATCACCAGCAGGAACATTAACAGTAATGGTATCGTTTTTTAATTGTGCATTGAGGCTAGTGCCAGGTGTAAATGATTGCATACTAGCAGGAGCCAAGCGTAACATAAACATTTCACTAACCTTATTTGGATAGTTACTTGGAGGTTCAACACTATTTAATAATTCTTTTTGAGTAAAGCTGTATGATTGTCCACCTGCTAGGTTACGAGTGCCAACAATAACTATCTGACCTTGCTCGCTACGAGGCACATGCTCGCCGCCAAAAGGCCAGCCTGAGCCAACTATCATATCGCAAATAATTCCTTTCTCTTTAGCGCCTTTAACGGCTACTTCCACCACGTTTAACCATTCAGGACTTCCCCAAGTAAGTTCTGGAATGCCAATAGCGTCGGCATTTTCATTCCATTTAATGGGGTTTATTTCAACACCACCAATACCAGCTTGTTTCATTACATCTAACTCGCGTAAGGTTTCTTCTTTAGTAACACGATCGCCATTCCACCACCAACGTACAAAAGGCTGGTGAATATTTAAAGGATGTACAAATGAATTAAACACCAGATCTTCTGCTTTGCCAATATTAAAGCCTGTTGCAGCTGTTGCATATTTTGCTAAAGGAAGCCCGGCTGCAGTAATGCCGGTGAGTTTTAAAAACTGCCTTCTTTTTAAATTCATTTGAGGTGGAATTTTGTTTTAAAGATAGGGAGAGTGGGGTATATTTAATGCAGGTTTAAGAGTTATGTATAGTTTGAACTTTTAATATTTGCGCTTAAAAAATCATATCTTAAAGTTCATTTTAAACCCCAAAATCATAATTTACTGATTTTATTACTACAAAAAATAGTTATTTATACTACATGAAATTTACAGGACAACTACAATCTGGGTAATCAAAAATCAATTTTCTTTATGTTTTAATTTAACTAGTTAGATTTTATGCTTTTTGGTTCTTTTTTAAACAAATTTGCATTAAATCCGTTTTCAATAATTGTATAAAAATCAATTTTTAATGCTTGGCATATCATTTAGTTATATATACTTAATTAATATTATAGTATCACTTGTTTTAATTTTTGAAATTTCAAAATTTTATAAGAAGGATCAAATATTAAAACTTCAGTTCATTGGTCTATTATTTTCTTTACTTATTTTAAATTTATATCTGATAGAATTTTATAAAAGTTCATTTGGATTTATTTTACACCTTTTGGGATTATTTGGTGTTATTACATTTATAATTAATATATTTATTGTTCTATATCAATACAAGTTAAGTAGAAAATTCATTTATTTTATATCAGCATTATTTTTTACGTTTCTATCTTTTCTGTTGTATAAAGTATACTCTACTCAAGTTGTTTTAGATAGTGATATTGCACCTTTTGTATACAATAAGAGTAAAAGTTTATCTGTTATTAAATTGATTTCACAACTCTTAGCAGGCGGATCATTTTTCTACTTTTGCTTAAGAATTTTAAAAAATACAGATAAAGAATTCTATTATCACCGCGTACTTAGAAAATGGATTTATGTTTTTTTAGCTGTAATGAGTTTAATTTTAGGACTAACTTTGATTGTATTAATTGATGGTTTTTATCCATTAGATATAAATTTTATTTATCAATATAATTTTGGATTATTTGCTCAGGAATTTTTCTATTTATTGGTACTTTTTAGACCTAAGTATTTAGATGCTGAAGAAATAAAATATTCATTATCAGATATAATGGAGTTATCCCATAAAAAAGGTCTTAAGAAAATTTTTTATGATAAGTTTTTTATTGAAAAGTACTACTTAAACCCGAATGCTTCTCTATCGGAATTTGCAATGCTTATTGAAGTAGATAAAGATGTATTAAACGATTATTTAAAATTAGAACAACATCAAAATTTTATTGAGTTAGTAAATAACAATCGGTTAGATCATTTTATTACACTTATCAATCAAAATAAACATAAAGAATTTACTATTGAAGCACTATCGTCACAATGTGGATTTGGCACCCGACAATCTTTGTACCAGACCTTTAAAAAGGTAAAAGGTTGTTCGCCTACTGATTATATTTTGAGTATAACTACTTGATAATCAAGGTAAACTTTTATTTTTTACAGTAAATTTCCCTTTTCTTACGAGACTAATTTTATTGAACTTTTGTTATGCCTGATTTTTGTTTCATTGAATCAAAAATTAAGCATGAAGCAATTTTACCCACTATTATTGTTAATGCTCTTGGTAGTTAGCTGTTCAAAAAACGACAGCGTTGACCCTATTACAGAGCGTAGTTCCTTTTTAGTAAGCAACAGTTCCAGCGTTGGTAAATGGAAGCTTACTGCGTTAAAAGTTGGAACATCTAATCAAGCATTAACAGCCTCACAATCGGTGTATACAAAACGCTACACACCAGATAATAAATTTTCAGATACAGATGGTTTAGTAGGAACCTGGAGTATACCAACGGCAGATCAACTGGTAGAAGTATTTACCAATTGATCTGCTGTTGGCATATCCGTTACCCAGGTATACAAAATTAATAGCGTTACCGCTACTTAAACTATTCAAATCACTTTTAATAAATATATAAATAAAAATTCTCCCAATCATCTCAAAAAATACAAGTATGAAAAAGTTCTATTTTATTTTATTCTTTTTTATTACATTTTTATCAGTTAAAAATGTAGATGCACAAGCCAATGTACAAGCCACTGGTATTTCTATTCAAGGAATTGCACGTGACGAAAATAATTCTGCTGTTGCCAATGTAGATGCTTTAGGTTTGGCTTTTAAGATTTATTATTTTGATGCCAGTAATAATGAAGTGACTATTCTTAATCAAACGGGCAATGTTAAAACAGATAATTTTGGCGTTTTCTCTTATGTAATGAACATTGATAATAGCATATTTACTGCTATTAGTAATGCCCCAGCGTATTTAAAAGTAACACAAGGCAGCGTAGTTTTTTCTAATGAAAAATTACAAGCAGTTCCTTATGCCATTCATGCTCAAAATGGTGTTCCATCCGGAACTATCATGGCCTATGTTGGCGCTACAGCTCCAGTGGGTTGGTTATTATGTGACGGAAATTCTTTTCCTGATAACGTTTATTATGCTCAATTAAAATCATTACTTGGAGGAACAAATACACCTAATTTATCAGCTCGTTATTTAAGAGGCACTGGCGTACAAGAAGGGAGAGGAGGAATTGCATTAAAGGGTACACAATATGATGAGTTAAGACAACATGCTCATAGTTTGAACATCACCACAACCACTAATGGTAATCACGAACACAATCCAGGAAATGGGTTCACTAAATTATTAAGAGCAGATAATAGATATTGGGTAAACTGGGGTAGCACTTCTAGTACCAATCCTACAAATCCAACTATTGCGGGTTCTTTAAATGTTTACGAGAGTGCTAATATTCCTTTTGCAGGAGATCATACGCATTTAGTTTCTGGTAATACTGCATCGGCAGGTAGTTCTGATGCAACATATGGTGATACTCGTCCCTATTCTTATGGTGTTAATTGGATCATTAAAATCTAATAATCACTTTATTAGATTCTAATAATTACTATTTAAGTTTTTCAAAATAATTACAATGAAAAAAGTTGTTCTGTTTGCCGCATTTCTATTAAGTATAGGCTCTTTATTTGCGCAGTTGCAAGAAAGATTAGGTGTTAAATCTGTTATTAGTGCCTCTGCTGTTCAAAAAGACAATCTTAATTTGCAGCTAACACAAACTAGAAATGGGGTAAATGGAACTTTTACAATAAAAAGTGTAGGTATACAAGTAGGATTGCCATATATGGGCGTCACGAACGTGCCACAAAATAATAATCCAACGCAATATTACAGAATGGATTTAGGTTTTCCATGTGGAATTCGTTACCGATATAGCACTTTTTCTGAAGATGCTTTTACAGTTTCAAAAGGATATTATTCCGATAAAGTAAGTATTAATTGGGGAATAAAAAATAATGCTACTTTAATCACTAGTTTTCTCGTATATCGTTCTACAGATATTATTGGTTCGAACCCAGATTGGGGAAGTCCAATTGTTACATTGGCAAGTTCCGCAAGAAGTTATGATGATATAAATACAGAAGGCGGAAAATTATATCGTTATAAAGTTGTGGCTACTGGTATTGAATCTGTTCAAGCAATTTATTCGTCTTTTATTATTGGTATTGGTTATAGAAATCCAACAGCAGTCATTGCAGGTAATGTAAGTTTCACTGCGGGGAATCCAGTAAAAAATGTTCTAATTTCTGCAACCCCCACAGGAACTACATTAAATTTTGGAAGTTCTTTAAGAATCCCTTTTAATACAAAAGTTGAAGTGAACAGATTGCATAAAGTTTTAAAGGACTCACTTACTTTACAAGCTTGGGTAAAACCTGAAACTGATTTCAATAATGATGCAGTCACCTTGTATGAACTTAAAAGCAATGTAGATCAATCAAAATATTTTAAAGTAAAATTAGGTGTTGTTAATAATAGAAACACCCTCTCACTGATTATTGAAGAACCAAACTTGGGTGACCACATAATCACTTTAAGCGATTATATACCCAATGGGGAGGTGGATAATAAAGGAGCCGATATACTAGTACCTATTACTAATGTTAATGGATCTTTTACACATTTTAGTGCAGTAATAAGAAATAATGTAGTGCCTGAATTTTATATCAATGGAAGACAAATTACTGCCAGTTATGCTGATAAAATGAATACTATTTTATTGAATAATGCGGTATCTGGATCTACTCCACCCACTGTTATTTTTTCAAGTTCAAATATTGCTACTCGATTAAATACAAGTCCTGCCGGATATCCACAAAGTTGGACGCAATTTAATTTGGGAGGCGGTAAAACAGCCTTTATTGATGATATACGTGTTTGGGAAACGGCATTGACTCCTTCCCAAATTCTAACAGATTATCGCAGATACTTAAAAGGAAATGAATCTTATTTACATACTTATATTACAGGAAACGAAGGCACAGGTAATTATGCCTATGACCTTTCGTCCACTGGTTTTGATTTTCATGGGAACAATGCAAAATTGAATAACGCAACTAGTCAAGGAGATAGCCCAACTCCACCAGCTAGCCTTTTACAAACAGGCCTAGTTGTAAATTTAGATGCAGGTCAAATAAGCAGTTATCCTGGTACAGGAAGTTTATGGACAAATACAGGCAGCGGTGGTTCTACGTATAATGGCACTTTACAAAATTCACCGACCTATAGCGCTAATTATGGAGGAAATTTCGCATTGAATGGATCCAATCAAGGCACTCAAATAAATAGACCAGTTCAAGATGATTTTACATTAAGCGCATGGTTTAAAACTACTTCCACCGCTGGAGATTTGCTTGGATCTTATACTGGGATTGGTTTAATTGACGGTGAAGTACCTGGAATAGTGAATGATTTTGGCTTAACAATGGGTAATGGAAAATTAATGTTTGCAACAGGAAATCCTGATGTTACCCTTTACTCGCCTAATACTTATAATGATAATAAATGGCATAATGTTGTTTGCACAAGAGTAAAAAGTACTGGTGCTTTAGTGATGTATGTCGACGGTGTTCAAGTTGGAGTAGCAACAGGTGGCACAAACTCACTAACAGATCCTATTAATTTAAAAATTGGGGTAAGCCAATTGGGTAAATATTTTCCAGGAAATATTTCTGCCATTCAAATTTATAATAATGCTTTAACAGCTTCTCAGGCGCAACAAAATTATAATTTCTTCTACTCAAGATTCCAAGAGCCTATAACAAGCTTTAGCAATACCATACCAACCAATACCCAATTAGGAATATTAGGTGTTACGGATCAAAATGGTAATTATGTCATTTCTGCAGTACCTTATTCAGGTAATGGAAATTCATTTACTATTGTTCCTTCACTCGGAAAACACCAATTTAATCCTTCACAACAATTAGTGTATGTTGGTGTAGGTTCTACCGTTATTAATAATGTAAATTTTAAAGACATTTCTTCTTTTGTATTTAATGGTTTAGCAGCGTATGATAGTAGAGGGGTTTTTCCTACAACATCCGTACCGGCTACACTAGGTTATCTGAAACCCTTGATTATACTAATAGTCAAGGGTTTTTTGTTTCTGTAAGTTACAGTTTGGGGTACAGTTTTCCAAATTGTCCTATAAATTCCTACTAATATCAATAAATAGTAACTTGTGGAAAAGCTAGATAAGCTATGACTCAAGATGAAATAATTCTTTATTGCGAAAAAAAATTTGACGAAATTGTTGACAAACTTATACCAGAGAATGAATCTACATTTAAATCATTTCTCAAGACCTATCTTAACCCAATAAGACTTACTAAAAAAGATACAGAGATAATAGATGTATATCGACTCATGAACGAAATAAAAGAAAAAGAAAGTACTATTATCAGTGGATTAGAAACGGATATAATCAGTGTTTCAAAATATAAGGAATGGCAAAAGCAAGTAATTTCGTTATACTTAACAGATATTTTAGATAACGTAGTTATTGATATAAATGATAAAAGAGAAAAAATAGAATTTATTTGCACAAGTCTTGAAGATATGCCAGACATTTTCACTATGACGGAAGACGATATTGTTGTTATCGAAAACGCTAAAAGAATTATAAATAGAAGGAAAGTTAAAATCAATCTTAATGAGAAAAGTAAAAATTCTATTTTTTACTTTGAATTAGACTTAGAAAAAATAAATAAAATATATCAATTTCTAAATGACAATAAATATATTGAGCCTAATACTGATTTTGCAGAATCCTTTAAAATAGAAAATAAAAATAAAAATATTAAATCTACCTGGCTAAAGAGTGAACGTACTCTATTCGTTTTTTTATTTTTATTAAACAATAAAAAAATACTCCATAATAATAATTCTCTAGCAATTGTATCTGACGACTTGTTTTGCAGAAAGGGAGTAATATCTAAAGTAGCAAATTCATCAACTAACTTATCAAAAATTTCAAATAATCTTCTAAAAGGCGACTACTTAGAAAATAAATATTTGATACTATACCAAAAAATTGCTGAAATACTGGAATATAAAATTTAAATCCTTCATTTTTTAGGCAATTTCTTTTGCCTAAATCATTGCCTCTAATATTATACTGTGAGTTTATTGCATCACAACTTTGTCGCATGCCACACATGCTCACCACTACAGAGGAAATGCAAAACTTTATCACCAATGCTATTGCAGTTGGTATTGATAAGTTTTTACCTGCCATTATTGCCCAAAACAATAAGATTGAAAAAGAGATATTCAATCTAATAGAAGCTGCCAAGTATCTGAACATGAGCCCGCACACGCTGCGTAAAAAAGTAGATGAACATAAAATAACATATATCCAAGACGAGCGGGTGCTGCAATTTAGAAAGAACCACTTAGACGATTACTTAAATCGTTTCACCATAAATGCCAAAGGATAATGGTAACGAATATCAAAAATATTAAACTCCAAGCTAGGGACGACTGGCTTTATATAACAGATTGATTATAATTAAATATTAAAGAATTAAAATTTAAAAAAACATGTACTTATTAGAAAAATTAATGCAGATTACTGCATTTCAAAAGCATTGTAATGGTAAAGATTACCATACAATCGCAAAAGCATCGTTAATAAAAGACACTCAGCCTTTAGCTGATAAAAGGGCTTATTGGAAGATAGAAGTGAGAGACCAAGTATTCAACTTTTATCCCAATAAAAAGTATTATTTGGAAGACGGCCTTTGGCAGCTTTCAAGTTATACCGAAATACCTTATGAAGAATACGCATGCGATGTATCAAACAATATACCAGAAGATATTGAAACTGAATTTGACAAAGAAACTTGTTCTGAAATCAGGAAGAAACTTTTTTTATATTTAAAAGGGAAGATCGTCAGTTATAATGTTAAAATAAGTAATGAGTATTTCAAAGAAAAGTACCTTGACTTAATTAACGAATTAAATAAAGAAGGAGCTAATATAAACTTTCAAATTGTGAAGCAATTAGCTTAATTCAAAAGCGGCTGCTACATTATTTGTAGTAGCCGCTTTTAATACCACTTAAAAAAAATAAGTACTTATGAAAAAAGAAATAATTAAAGACTTCATTGAAGTTGAAAAAATTGAACAAACATTTTATGACGGTCGAGAATGTGACTATTGTTTTGAAAAGATAGCTGATCAAGAACATGGTACAAGACGATTCTGTCCTAAAAGGAAAGATGAACAGGGTAATATTGTTGATTGCAAATCTGAATTTCACAGAGAACAAAATGCACCAGAAAAAGTAGTACATGTTGAACTAATTAATAAACACAAAGGGATAGCTAAGCGAATTGACGAACTACTTTTAAAAAAGAGTTCTGAAGTATTATCAGCTGACCTTGATGCTTATGATATAGAGCTAACTAGCTGCTTAGATTATTTATTAAAGCCAAACGGCATACTTACAAGTATTTTTTTAGAACATACAATTGTAACTAATCCAATTTCCAAAACACATAAAATAACTCAAAATGTCAAATAATACGAATCTGGTAAATATACTTGGGCAAATCAATAATGCAAATAGGAACAAAAAACTAGCAATTGCTTTTGGAGCAGTTGCTGTGGTTGGCTTTATCGGTTTTGTTTATTATAACAACATGTATCGGCAAGAAATTATTGCTTCAAATAACTATAGGGAAAAATGGCTTTTAGCACAAAGAACAATCACACAATTACGCTCAAATATAAATCCTGAAATAGATGTAGCTGTAACAGAAGAACCGAAAGAGGAAGTTGCAATTGATGATGCTTTGATATAAATATAGAGGCC
Source organism: uncultured Bacteroidota bacterium (assembly GCA_903831935.1). GTDB lineage: Bacteria > Bacteroidota > Bacteroidia > Chitinophagales > Chitinophagaceae > Sediminibacterium. The sequence goes on from CAIKZP010000148.1 coordinate 12,516, forward strand.
TTAGGTCACTGAATAGAAAGAAAAGCATAATCGAATAAACTAATACCTTGTTTAGTTATGCTTTTCTTTTTTAATTATACTTTTTAATAATGGGCTGTCTCACTTTGCAATTTTGTATACTACCCCTTGAAAGCCTAATATTTAAAATACTAATTTACTCTTTGCTATATCAGCATCTATCATTTACAGACAAAATTTCTGTATTATTTTTTAAGGAAATTTGTTGCAAAAAATGAAATACATTGTAAACTACTTTTTGAGAACAGTAAAACTTTTTAGTGAAAACTCTACACAAACTTATAAAGACACCCCTCATTTCCATGAAATAAAATCATCCTGTCCTAATTGAACTGCTTTCGGTATAATATATCCGCCTGCTACTTTAATACAGAAATCTAGGATCTCTGCTCCCATTTGTTCCACCGTTTTTTCTAAAGTAATTATCGATCCAGTATCGATATCAATAATATCTGGCATTCTTAATGCCAAAGCAGAATTGGTTGCAATTTTTATAACTGGGCAAATTGGATTTCCGGTTGGCGTACCTAATCCAGTAGTGAATAAAATGAGGGTAGCACCAGCTGCAGCTTTCCCTGTAGTTGCTTCAACGTCATTACCTGGTGTACAAACTAAATTCAAACCTGGAATGGTTGTAGGTTCTGTATAAGCAATTTAGAGGGCTAAGACAATATATTTAATTCAATAAGGCTATCTAAGTCTCTTAAAGTGATCCTAATTATGAAACGTTTTCTTAATTGCGTATTTGTGCGCATTTTATATTAAGCTATAAGCATACTTTAGTAATGCGTTTAATGTTTTTGCTTATGGAAGAACATTTAGTAACACACAATAATTGTAAACCATAAAACTTGTTTGCCATTTAATCGAGGCACATTTCTCCTTAAGGTTGCGAATATATTTTTGTACAAAAATTGGAAAGTTGTTTTAGTAAATAGATTTTAATTTCAAATTGAAAGTCAAAATAATTTTTTAAGGACTGTTTGAAATAAGCAAAAAAAGTATGTTTCTTGAACTTGCAAAATGATAATTTGAAATAAACAAACCAGTAAAAATCTAAAAATGAAAAAAAATCTCTTAATTGCGTTATTTGTATTTTTAACAATTGGAATTGTAACTGCAAATGCAAGTAAATCCTTTGAAGTCAAAACGAATAAAATCAATAGCAAATTTGAATCAAAAAAGAATTCGAATTTTTATTTAAAACCCGCTTTAATATCTTCATTTTCTATGTCTGAAACCTGTGATGATGGATCAATTTATGTTACAATAGGATTACTTTGGTGTAATGATGATGGTTCTATTTACACTCAAACGGTACATTATGGCAATGAATGCCCAATTACACCTCCTTCTTCTCAGCCTTAGTTCAAACTTTTATTAATTTTATTTCAAATTATCATTTATGAAATTAATTTTAATATTTTATTTTTTCTTTCTCAATTTAACATCTAAAATATATTCGCAAAATGTAACAACAATCTTTGGAAAAGTTGTGTATAGATCAACTCTTAAACAAAGTTTGTATATTCAAGGCACATCAGACATTACCAAAAACATGATAGTCTATTTTAGTGATACCAGCTCGTCTTTTCATATAGACCAACCAATAGGAATACAAAAAGAAGATTTGAAAAAGCTGTTGAATATAAAAGACGATGTTTTGTTTGAAGAAGTGGCAAGTAAAATACAACCCCAAATATCAAAAAGATCAAAACCTAATAATTATCATCATAAAATCGGAACCCATATTTTCATAAATTCTTGGATAGATCAAAGCGATATTACTTATTGTGTTGCAGATAGTGTCAAAGAATATGAATGGTCACTTTTGCCAGATACAATGTAAATACCAGACAAATTAACCCCGTTACGCCAAAACATTATGACCCCCTAAGAATACTTATCCAATAATTGATTTAATGAGCCCTAAAAAAATGGCAAAGAACTAGTTGTTTTTGTTTATCAAACGTAAGATTTTTTCTGTCTATTTTGATTAATTATTTTTTACGGTTTCTTCGTCGTTATTTTCCTTTTTTAGTTTTCGTAGAGATTCACCTTTTAGCTCTACTCGAACGGATTGATGTACTAGCCTATCTAGTATGGCATCAGCAACCGTTTGTTCACCAATCACGTCATACCAATTTTTCACTGGTACTTGCGAAGCAATAAGGGTGCTGTGTTTGCCATGACGGTCTTCTACAATGTCCATCAATAATGCCCTACCACTGGCATCAAAAGACTGTATGCCAAAGTCATCCAGTATTAGCAAGTCTTGTTTTTCTATTCTAGCCAACTCCCTTATATGTGACCCATCTGCTTTTGCCATTTTTAAAATAGATAGTATTTTAGCTGTATTGGTATAGTAGACTTTAAATCCGAATAAGCAAGCCTGGCGTCCAATGGCAGATGCTAAATAACTTTTGCCAGTACCTGTGCTGCCAGTGACAAAGACATCTTGTCCTTTTTTAATAAACTCACACGTAAACAGACGGTCTATCTGGTTTTTATCCAGTTCTCTTTTGTTACTAAAATCAATTCCATCTACATCTGCTATATATCGGAACTTAGCTGATGTGATATTGCGCTGGAGTGAACGATGTCTTCGATCATCCCATTCGTTTTGTACTAAGTACTGCGCCAGCTCATCATTAGTAAAATCTACAACTGGTGGTAGCTCTACAAAAGTTTTAAAAGCAGTGTGCATTCCATGCAATCGCATGTCAACCATTTTCTTTAACGTGTCTTTGTTCATATATATGCCAGCAGGGCACCAGCATTATACAGAACAACTGGGTCAAACGCCTACTTATTTTTTGGAACAAGCCTCCCGCATTGGAGAACCCGTTTATCAGTATATGGATAAGGTATTAAAAGCCAGAGTGTATACCGAACAAACGTTTAATGCTTGTAAAGGTATTCTTCGGCTGCACAAACAGTATGGCAGCACTCGATTAGAAGCTGCCTGCAAAAGGGCATTGGGTGGCAACACTTTTAACTACCGAACGCTACAAAATATACTCATCAACCATCTGGACCAGCAAGACCAGCCCGAGCTAAATACTTTATTCAAAGTGCCAGGCCATGGTAATCTGCAGGGGCCAGATAAGTATAAATAAGTCTGTATTCATCCATCATTTAAAACAACAAACACATGAACCAACAAAGTACACTAGAACAATTGCAAGAGCTAAAATTAATTGGTATGGCCAAACGCTATGAAGCCATTATCAAACAACCTGTTCATCAACAACCAGAGCCACATACAGTAGTTGCCTTACTGGCAGAAGCAGAAGCCGGATACCGAGTACACCAACGAACCCAACTTTACCTACGTCTCTCCAAGCTGCGCTACAATGCTTCACCAGAACAAATTAATTGCACGCCTGGTAGAGGCATTAGCAAAGAAACACTAGCTACCTTATCTGATGGCACCTTCATTGAAAAATCAGAAAACCTACTCATTACTGGCGCTACAGGTTGTGGTAAAAGTTATTTGGCATGTGCTATGGGAAGGAACGCCTGTTTACTCGGGCACCGAACCTTGTATTATTCTATGAACCGACTTATTGAAGCATTGGTTGCAGCAAGATTAGATGGAACTTATATCCGATGGCTTAACATGATTGCAAAAACACCTTTACTAATTATTGATGACTTTGGATTACAACCCTTAAACCCAGATATGCGATTGTCTTTATTGCAAATATTAGAAGATCGCTTCGCGAAAGGATCTACCATCGTGACATCACAACTACCCGTAAATAAATGGTATGAATATATCAATGAACCAACACTCGCTGATGCAATCTGCGACAGACTGACAGCAAATGCACATAAAATAGAATTAAAAGGAGACTCCTTACGCTCCAAAAAAAATAACTAGATTTATATCAGCTTCAACACCTCCCTTCGGGTGGTAAACTTTGCGCTGAAATGCTGGTAAACTTTGAGTGAAATATCCACTATGACAATAAAAAATTACTCGAAACAAACAATTTTAACAGGAATTGCCTGCATCTTGCTTTTAGCAATGAGTTTAATAATTTCAAAAAAAGCCTATGCGATGAATGGAATGGGTTGTTATATTTCTCAAGTATATAGTTGCTCCAACGGATGCCAAACAATGGCTTGTAATTTTACAGGTGTTTATGGCACACCATTCAATTGTTCGGAATGGACTTGTGAACAAGTAACACTAGAACGGCACTGTGTTTATACTGGTAATTAGAAACTAAAGAGAATAATTTATGCTACAGAGGAAAAGAGGACTTCCGTTTTTCTATCAAACAACTCGACTTTACCATCAACTGAAATTGTACTACTTTATAATTACTGATGTAAAATTGAATTGTTTTTAAATGGATTAAGCAACAATTTAAAATATAATTATTAAGCGATGTCTCTGAAAACGCAGTGAGAATTCAAATCTATATCATTATCATTATTTACACTTTGTAGTAATTAGATAGCTTTTTTTAAGCATATTGATTTACAACCTAATCTAGTGATTTAAAAATTCGAGCCAATCTTGTAAACCCTCTACGGAGGCTCTCAATAGTAAACTCTTGCCTGTTATTGACATGTAATATTTCAGAAACATTTTTTACTCGATTCTCTATTGTCTTTGTTGAAAGTGATAAGGCATTCGCAATTTCTTTTTGACTAGCTGAAGTTGTATATAAGGAAATTATTTCTTTTTGTTTAAATGATAGATTTAATTTATCCAATTGTTCTTTTTGATTCTCTCTTGTTTTCATTAAATGCTCACGAGAGATCTCTTTTATTTGAAGAATAGGGTCTATATATAAGATACCTTTTGCAACTTCAATAATAGCTTGGGGTAAATTTTTCATATCATATAATTTGCTTACATACCCCCATGCACCACCGCTAATCATATCTTCTATTGCTTCAATGTGACAATATGATGAAATAGCAATTGTTTTAATACTTGGAAAATGTTCAGTTAAAAAGTCGGTTAATTGTACCCCATCCATTTTAGGCATCTCAATGTCTACAATGGCAATATCAGGCAATTGTTTATGGTGATAGCACCAATTTATAAAATTAAAACCATCTTGTTGTTTGACTAATAATGAATACCCTTCAATTTTATTAATATGACTCTCTGCTATTTTTGACCATTTTAGACTATCATCTATCACGGCAATTGTTATATTCGATGATTTCAAATGGAGGATTTTGAAAATATATAAGTAATTACTAATAAATGTAAAATAATTACTTAGTAAATTTAATTTTTCAATATTAATATATTAAAATCCAATATAAATTAGGGATACTACCTAGGCAATTTGAAAATTTATAGGGATATCACCTATTTTCTATATACAAAGAAGGAGATAACTTCACTAAGAAAATATAAGAGTTTGAAATAATCTTTTAATATTAAGTTATGTGAAGGTTTGATCAGGTTTAGAAAGTGAATTAAAATCTTCTTGTTATCAAGAATTGCGTTTACTTTCCTGAGATTAAATCAAGAGAAAAATATTTTCAATTTTATAACTAGGTTATTTATAAAATAAAAAAAAATATTTTTTAGAATAATAATTAAAGAATATTTAAAGTTCAATCTATCCTAGTATATGAAAAGTATATATTTTCATATAAAAACCACAAGACTAGAGGTTAGGGTTGTAAGTTGCTAAGAAAAAATATACTAAATATTTTATGGAAAACATACCAGTATACTAATTAAATATAATGATGGAATTCAAGAGACACATACTTTTTATTGTTTTTTAAAAAAAGTCTTAACTGACTTTATGACGAAAAAGGCAATCAAAACAATACTAGCTACAGCAAATATTAATTCTAATAAACTTAAGTTTCCCATAACAAATTCTTTTTATTATTTAAAAATCAAATCTATGACAAAAAAACATCTCTCCAAAAAAACAATTTTAACAGGATTTGCCTGCATGTTGGTCTTTGCAATGAGTTTAATTGCATCAAAAAAAGCATATGCGATGAACGGAATGGGTTGTTATAATCCACAAGTTTATACTTGCCCATTAGGGTTCCAAAGACAGGGTTGTAATTTCACTGGTGTATATGGGGAACCATACAATTGTGCTGAATGGTCCTGTTTATGGGAGTATCAAGAACGGCATTGTGTTCCAAGAGCAAGTTAATTACTCATTTAATTTGTTTACAACTCAAGTTCAGCATTTGGATTTGTCTGAACTTGGGTTTTTGTTTTTTATTATATAAATAAAATTGTATATGCGTATTCCTGTTCTAATGTTACTTTTAGGGATTGTGTTCATTTCTTGCAAATCAAATAATGATTCAAATTTGAATTTTAGAGAAACTTTGATTCGTGTAGACAATAGTACTATTGATAGTTTAAGCGATATTTCTTCTATAATTAGTGCTGTTAGTGTACTAAAATTAAATGAGACAGTTGGAAGTTATATTGGTGAGGCATTTGATATAAAAACAACATCCAGGAAGGAGTACTTAATTTTTGATTATAAAACTGATAAAATTCTCGCATTTAATTCTGAAGGGAATTTTATTAAAGTGCTCTCTAAGTCAGGCGATGGTCCAAATGATTTATTAAAAATTGGTAATTTTTGGACTACTGATAAAAATGAAATTGAAGTTTATGATTTTGCTCAAATGAAAATTTTCACATATGATTCTCTACTAAATTTTAAAAATCAAAAAAGAAGCAAAAGATTTTTTCATTTTAATAATTTAAACAAAGTCCCAAATTCAACAAACTATATAGCTTATGCAGATTTTAATATGATGAATGAACCAATTGATAATGAATATTATCATGAGGCAATACTAGATACGAATTTGGCTATAAAATCAACTTTTGACATTTACCCCGAAAAACTTCAAGGGATTCTAACTGTAGGATATAAAAATCATTTTATAAGATTTAGTGATTCGCTAAGATTTGTAAAATCAAATGATAATCACGTTTATGATATAACAAATTCAGGTGTAATTGGAAGATTTAAAATTAAATATTCAAAGCACACACTACCAGATGATGTTACTTCAATTCTTGATAAAAATTTAGGCATACTTAAGAATCGCTCAGTGGGTGTAGTTATGAAACGTTCTCTTATTTTTAAAGATTATACCAGGCTTTTTGAAGAATGGTTGGAAGATGATAAATATGCGTATTTTTCATCGATTGAATACAAAAATGATATGCCTATTTTGTTTTATTCTATTTATTCTAAAGCAAAAAATTCAATTATTTGTAATTCAAAAAAAATTGCTGAACTGAAAAACTATAAATTAATATTCCCAACATTTCAATTTTTTGATTGGAGAAATAATGAATTCATTGGTATTATTAGTGGATTGAACTTAAAGAATAATCTTTTACCAAATAGTCAATTACAAAAAGATGTTGATGGTAATCCAGAATCTACATATTTGGTAAAAATTAAATTAAAATAGATTAAGTAAGATGAAAATGATTAATAGTAGAAAACTAAATAATATTTTGTTTGTATTTTTTTTAAGTGTTGTTGTTTTATTTTATGGATTCATTTTAAACAAACTTAAAGAAACAAATATTCAAGTTGAAGTTTTACAAAAGGAATCTGAGGGGTTAAAATTTACAAATATGTATTTGTCACAACTTGCTGAGATTAGTTATACTGGAGTTGATCCTATATTAAAAGATACAATCATGATTTCTAAATTGGTTGATGGAAAAATTCAAGATAAATTCAAAATCTCCTCAGTACTATCTAAGGATACTTGTAATTTGATAGTTAGATATACTGAAATTGGTTGTAATGCATGCGCCGATAGTGTTATTGCAACTTTGAAAAAAAAATCGACAATCATGAAAAAGTACAAAGTCATCTTTTTGGTTGATTTTAGTAATTTTGATTCTTATATTAAATGGAAAAAAATTTCAGAGATTAATTATCCTATATATTGGGCAGCTAAAGGTAGTTTGCCTTTTAAATTGGAGCAGAATAATCTATCATATTTATTTACTGTTGATAAATTAAAAAAAGTCTCAAACTATTTTTTACCAAATAGTAAATTCCCTTCTATAATAGATATATATATTGATGCAATCTGTAAAAATTAAAATGTATTGTATTTTAATAATTTGTTCAAATCAAAAAGTCTTTCCTTTTAATACTTTAAAAGAGTGATAAATAAAAATGACAAATGGACATGCATTAATTTATTTCTCAATTTTTAATAGATATGAAATAATGAAAGCATTATTTATTTTTGCCGGTTCATTCATATTTTTCAGTTGTAAAGAGAATAAAGTAAACACTTTGCAACAGGAAAATAATTTCTTGGCAGATTCATTTAGTTCAATTACTAAAGTGAAAACTTACGTTGCAAAAAAAGCAATATTTAATTATGCAATAAATACAAATGGGAAAATAATTGCTAATCAAATTCTTAATGTTACCTCTCAAACAAATGGAGTTATAAAAATTTGTAATGTAAAAACAGGGAATATCGTTATGAAGGGATCTATTTTATTAAAAATTGATGACTCTCCATTTGTTTTCAAAATTGAAAAGGCACAACAAATCTTATTTAACTCTAAGAATGAATATGAAAGTAAATTATTAGGGTATGAGAATTTATTTAAAAATAAATCAAATGATGATGTAAATTTAATTAAACGAAAACTCCTAATTTCTAGCGGGGTCGCAGCAGCTGAAAATGAACTAAAAGAGGCACAATATGAGTTATCAAAATGTATAGTGTATGCTCAATTTTCTGGTATTCTTTCTGACGTGAACGTCTCAAAAGATTACAATATAACAATTGGGCAAAATTTATTCAAGATATATAACCCACAAGACCTCTGCTTGGAAGTAAAAGTATTAGAAAATGATATAGGTTTATTGAAAAATGGTGTATCTGCAAGTCTTTATCCTATTGGTAATGAGAACAATTCATTTCAGGCATTAGTGGATAATATTAATCCATACGTTGATGAAAACGGTATGGTTGTAGTAAAACTTAAGATTAACCTGAAAGCCAACAACAAAAAAGAGTTTAATCTTCTTCCTGGGATGAGTTGTATTGCATCAATTATGATACCATTCCCCAAGACTTTAATTATTCCAAAAGAAGCAGTAGTCTATAGAGGAGAAAAGGCAGTTGTGTTTACTTATGAAAACGGAAAAGCAATTTGGAATTATATTTCTGTTGGAAGAGATAATGGAAAAACAATTGAAGTTACACATGGTTTAGCTGAAGGGCAGTTGGTAATAACTACTAATAATTTACAATTATCTAACGATGCACCTGTTTCAAATTCATCAGATGAAACAAAAAAACCGAAAGAATTACAATAATGGTTAGATACCTTATACATCGACCAATAGCAGTTTTGATTTCTTTCTTTGCTTTAATTATCGTTGGACTTTATTTAGTTCGCAAAATACCGGTTTCATTACTGCCTAATATAGATGTCCCTCAAATTGTAATTAGGGTAGACTATCCAAATATGCCAGCTAGGGTTATTGAGTATAATATTTTAAAACCTATAAGAGAAAACTTATTATCCCTTAATAATGTAATGTCCATTGAAAGTAAAGCTGCTAACCATACCGGATTGATTTATTTAAAGTTTGAATATGGTTCAAAAATGGATTTGGCATTTATACAAACAAATGAAAAATTAGATCGTATAACTAATTTGCTGCCAAAGGATGTACAGCGTCCTCAAATAATAAGGACTAATACATCAGATATTCCAATTATAAATATACAGGTTATACCTAAAGATGGGGTTGATTATTTTCAGGTTTCTACTCTTGTTGAAAAAAACTTAAGGAAACGGATAGAGCAAATCGATGGAGTTAGTTTAATTGATATTAATGGCTTGCGAGATATTGTTGTTAGTATAATTCCAAGCAAATCGAAATTAGTGGCATTAGGGATAAGTGAAAATAATCTCATAAGTGCGATAAATTCAGCAAACTTGGATATTGGAGGCCTCAATATTAAGGATGGAAACTATAGTTTTTTTGTAAAACTTTCAAATAGATTAGAATCCATAAATAGTATTACAAATCTACCTATTCTAAATAAGAATGGGAAAATTGTAATATTAAATGAAGTAGCAGAGGTGAATATGGCTCCCAAGGAAATTATGGGGTATCATTTATATAACGGAAAAGAAGGTCTTGTTATTACTGTTCAAAAACAGACAAATAGTCGAATGAATGAATTAGTGCCAAAAATAAAAAATATAGTAAAACAATTTCAAATAGACTATCCGCAAGTTGATTTCTATACTAGTCAAGATCAAACATATTTATTGGATGCGGGAATAAATAATTTGCAACAGGATTTGATTTATGGAGGCCTTCTTACGGTTATAATTTTGTTCCTTTTTTTAGGAAATTTAGCATCACCAATTTTGATGAGCATTAGTATACCGGTTTCATTAATAATAACATTTATTATATTTTATTTGTTTGATATTTCATTTAATATTATTTCACTTTCTGGACTCGCATTAGGTATTGGTATGCTAATAGATAATTCAATAATTGTAATAGATAATATTACAAGAAAACGGGCTCAAGGATTTGATATGATTGAAAGTAGTGTAAATGGTACAAATGAGGTTATCGTTCCAGTAATTAGTCAGGTTCTTACAACTGTCGCAGTTTATTTGCCATTGGTATTAATGAGTGGGATGGCTGGCTCTTTAATTTATGATCAAAGTATTGCATTGACAATATCGTTATTTGTTTCTCTTTTGGTAGCATTTGTTTTAGCTCCACTTTTGTATAAATTATTACTTAAATCTTCTCCTGAAAAATTAAATGAGGACACAATATTTTATAAATGGATTGCAAATGGGTATCATCGAATGATAAGTCATATTCTAAAGTATAGACTTTTATATTTTGTATTTACAATTATTTTAATGCCTATTGGTTTTTTTTTACTTCCAATGTTACCCATTTCTAGTATGCCCAAAATTGAAAAAAATGAAAGCCTAATTGAAATTGATTGGAATTCATCTTTAGATGCACAAGAGAACATGAGACGAACTAAAGAACTTATTAACTATATAAAATTGCAAGTAGTCGAAAGCGAAGCAGAAATTGGTATTAAACAATTTTTACTGCAACAAGATAATAACGCAATTCAAAAATCAGAAATATATTATAAATGTAAGAATGAGGTCCAAAAGAATTTAGTGGATTCCAAAGTTTTAAAATGGGGCAAGGAAAGGTATAAATTAAGTAAAATACAAATATTTGATGCCGCAAATGCATTTAATCAAATATTTTCAAATTATTCACCCTATTTTGAAGTGAGGTTAAGAAAATTCGAAAATGATGAAGCTAATCTTTCGATTGATCCAGGATTAATTAATATATTAAATAATTTGCCTAATAAAAATTTTAAACTTGGAGATGGATTAATGCAAGATAATAGTGTTGAATTGCATATTGATTATAATAAAATGAGATTATATAACATAGACGAAAATCAATTAAATTCGAACCTTCAACAGTTATTTGGCCTTTATATTATTTCTACAATTAAGCAGTTAGGGGATTCTAAGCCTATTGTATTACAGACTGGTCTTAATTCTGTAAAAACAAAGTTGGAATCCACTATATCAAACAGATTAGGAATTCAATACCCATTAAACGATTTTATAAGTTTTCGTTATACTCAAGAAGCAAAATATTACACTGCTGATAAGTCAGGAGTTTATCAGTCATTAATTTTAGATAAAACTTATTACATAAATGATTTGCAAGAACGAGTTAGTAAACTGGCAGCTTTAAATGGTTATCAGGCTTCATTTGGCGGAAAAGTTTTTGATAATCAAAAAGACATAAGCCAATTATATCTAATCTTTCTCCTTGTGCTTGGGTTGCTTTATATTATACTGGCTATACAATATGAAAGTCTTATTCAGCCATTCATTGTAATGTTAACAATCCCTTTAGGATTAACAGGTTCAATTGTCGTGTTGTGGTTTACTGGAGGATCAATTGACGTAATGTCAGCTATTGGATTTATTGTAATTCTCGGGCTGATAGTTGACGACCCAATATTAAAAGTTGAAATTCTTAATCGACTTTATAATAAATATAAAAATGAAGGCATTCCACACAACGATGCGCTATTAGAAAAGATTATTCATGAAGCAGGTGATTTTTGCCTTAAACCCCTATTAATGGTATCTCTAACAACCAGTATTGCCTTAGTTCCTGTGTTGTTTATAGGAGGTATTGGGAATGACCTTCAGAAGCCTCTTAGCTATGTTATTATTGGAGGACTAACTATAGGTACATTTTTTACAACATGGTTTATACCATTAGCATTTTGGTATTATCAAAAAATTATAAAATGGAAAAACTCAAGATTTTAATTTCATCATATTTGTTGTTTTTTTGCTTTAATATACTTCAGTCGCAAAATGTACTTAAGTATGACTTAGGAGATTATATTTTTCAAGCGCAAACACAATCGCCTAAGTTTAAATTAGCTGAGCAAAAAAAGAAAATTAATTCTTTTCAATATCTTACTTATAAAAGTGATCTTAAACCTCAAATTTCTTTTTATGGAAATGTTCCAGTTTATAATAAAGAATATGCGTCAGTAATTCAACCAGATGGAACTATAAATTTTTTGCCAATAATGCAAAACAATAGTAACATAGGGTTAAGTTTAAGTCAAAAAATTATGTTTAGTGGGGGTGATATTTCACTAAATACTGATTTTAGAAGATTTGATGATTTTCAAACAAAATATACTCAATATAACGGAAATCCTTTATATATAAGATTAAACCAACCACTTTTTGGAATAAACAATTTAAAATGGCAAAGTAAGATTGAACCCCTAAAGTTGGAAGAATCAAATAGAGAATTTGCTCAGGATATGGAAAAGATTGCTCAAGAATGTGTAAAGACATATTTCGATGCTTTAGAAGCGCAGGAAAGCATTATTGTTTCGAATGATAATTTAAATATTACTTCAGATAATTATTTAATAGAACAAGGTAGAATTAGGCTTGGGACTACCTCTGAAGATAAATTATTGCAAATGGAATTACAAAAATTAAATAATGAACAATCGCTGGAAAAAGCAAAATATGATTATCAAATAGCTTTATTGAACTTTAAATCATTACTCGGTAAAAGAGATAGTTTAGATTATAAATTTAGCCTGCCAGACGTAATACCTGTTTTTAGTGTGAATCTAAATGATGCAATAAATAGTGCCAAAAATAATAGATCAGAGTTTATTGAATTTAAGCGAAAGAAAATTGAAGCTGATAGAGACTTAGCTATTGCTAAGTCAGCAAAACTCCAAGTGAATTTATTTGCAAGTTTTGGATATAATTGGGCAACTGAATATATTGGATCAATTTATTCAAATGCTCAAAACCAACAAAAACTTTCAATTGGGTTTAATATACCAATTATTGATTGGGGTAGGAGATCAGCAGCTATTAGTACTGCAAAATCTAGTGAAACCCTAACCGAGTATAATAATCAAATAGATGAAATATATATAGTACAAGAATTAACAACATTAGTCAAAAATATTAGTTTATTGCGTGGCAATATTTTACTTGCTAGTAAGACTGATACAGTTGCGCAAAAACGATATAAAATATCAAACCAACTCTTTCAAATTGGAAAGGTTTCTGTATCTGAATTGCAAATTGCACAAACTGAAAAAGATAATGCCAGAAAATATTATATTTCTTCAATCCGTGAATTTTGGAATGCATTTTTTCTTCTACGTAGATTAACTCTATATGACTTTGTAAAGAATACAATTATATTACATAAATAATTTCAATATCTTTCTTAAAATATTTTATTAAATAAACATAGTTAATGACTTTTTTGAAAAATATTATAACTCCATTTAGAGTGGTTTTGTTATTTTTAGTTTTCATTTTATTTGTAGGATTTATTGTTTCTAAACTTAAAATTTCATTAACTCCTCCTTCAAATGGTTTTATTATTAGTATTACCTATGAAATAAGTAATAGCACACCTTTAGAAACGGAACAATTAGCTACTTCAGTCTTGGAAAATAGCCTTTCGACTATCGAGGGTATAAAAAAGCAAATATCAAAGAGTTACTATTCTTCAGGAGTAATACAATTAAAATTCCCTGTAGGCACAAATATTGATCAAAAAAAAATTGAAATCGCATTGTTATTAAGAAGGGTTTACCCTCAGTTACCCAATAATTGTTCTTACCCACAAATAAATATTTCTACCATTGAAAATGAACAATTTCAAAAACCATTTTTAATTTATTCTTTTAGCGCAGGTCAGCAACCATTCCAAATTAAAAATATTGTTGAATCAAAAATAAAGGAAAAAATAGTTGGAGTAAGTGGAATTAAAGATATTGTAGTTCTTGGTGTTCCTAATTTGCAATTGGCTTTAAATTTCAATAAAGACAAATGCAAAATGTTGAAAATAGTCCCTAGTTCAATTGTCCAGTTAATTTACAAACGGCTTTCTATTTCTTATCTAGGATCTATTGAGAATGATAATGGGTCTCATTATTTTATTCACACTGCAGTAGACAAAATAGATGTAAATTCTATTCAAAATTTCTCATTTTTTGTTAATGGGAAATTTATCAAAATTAGTGACATAGCGGATTTGCGAATTGAAGAGCAAGAGCCGCAAGGTTATTTTCGAATTAACGGTAAAAATTTGATTACATTATCTTTTATTCCAAAAGAAAACTCTAATATTATTTTTGTCGGGAATAACATCAAAAATCTAATTTCTGAGTATTCTAAAAAATTGCCTAAAGATTATGAGACAAAGTTAATATATGACGATACTGAATATTTGCAAACTGAGTTAGTAAAAAATTATGAACGACTAGGACTATCAATTTTAATTATTGTTGTTTTCCTTACATGTGCATATCGTAATTGGAGATTTAATTTAATTTTAATTTTAAGTTTAGTAGTTACATTTTCAATTACAATTGTTCTTGCCTATCTATTCTCAATTAACATTCATTTATTTTCGTTAGCAGGATTGGCTATTTCATTTGGAATTATTTCAGATTATTCTATTGTAATGTTAGATAGCTTTCACCAAACGAAAAGCATTAAAATTTTCCCGGCTTTAATTGCTTCAGTATTTATTGTAATATCTTCACTTTTAGTTGTGTTTTTACTCCCAGAAAAAGATCAAAATAATCTTAATGATTTTGCAGTTATTATTATTTTATCATTAACTGCAAGTTTGTTGGTTTCTAGTTGGTTCATACCCTCAATTTACCATTTAGTAGTTAGTGATAAAATTATAGTTAAAGAGCATTTACATTCACAAAAGATGGCATTTCGAATTAACATATTTTGTTTTAAAGTTTACAAAAAGATTCTTCAATTCTTTGTGCGATTTAGAATAAGTTTCTATTTTTTTTTATTGTTATTTATAGGATTACCAATATATATGTTACCTGAGAGAATTGAAGGGTTTGATTGGTATAATAAAACAGTTGGAAGTGAATATTATAAAGAGAATTTAAAAAGCACCATTGATAAATTCACTGGTGGAACTTTAAGATACTTTACAAATAATTTATACAACAATGCAGGATATAGAGAGCCGGAAAAAACAAGAATATTAGTTAATGCAAAACTACCTTTTGGAAGTTCAGTAATACAATTAAATGATGTATTGCAATCATTAGAGGAAAAACTGAAGAATGTAAAAGGAATAGATAGTTATGTGACGAATATTTATAATGGGCAAAACGGAACTATAAGCATTAATTTTAAGAATGGATACGATATAGGAACACTTCCTATAAAATTGAAAGAGCAAATTGTAATGAGATCTATTGATCAAGGAGGAGTAACTTGGAGTATTCAAGGTGTAGGGCAAAGTTTTGGGAATGGCGGAATATATAATATCCCGTCATATAAAATTTTACTTAAAGGGTATAGATATGGAGATTTAAGTAAATTTGCAAATACTTTAGCTCAAAAATTGCATATTCATGGGCGAATACAAAATATTAATATTGACGAAGTATTAGATTATAATCAAGGAAACGGAAAAGAATATCTTTTCCATTTTGAAAAGCAATCTGTAGTATATGCGAACCTTTCTGCACAGCAGATTTTGAATAATTTGAAGGTAGTTTCAAAACCATTATTTCAAGAAAAAAGCATTTATATTAATGGTAAAAAATTTCCCATAATGTTTCAAGAAAAAAGCTCCTCTGATTTCACAAAATATGATCTGCTTAATATGAATATGGAAGGCGAAGGTACAAATGCAGTAAAGCTCAAGTATATCGGAGATCTTTCTATGACAAATACTTTAAATAGTATCAATAAGGAAGACCGAGAATATATAAGAGCAGTAAGTTATGAATATTTGGGGTCACAAATAATTGGTGATGAAATTACGAAAAAAACAGTTAGCGAAATAAATGCTATTTTACCTCTTGGCTTTCGAGCTGAAAGCGATTTAAAAGAAGGTGATTGGGGTATTGATAATAAATATTACCAAGTGTTATTTTTAATATGCGCAGTTATATATTGCATATGTTCTGCCCTTTTTGAGAATTTAAAACAACCTGTATATATTATTTGTATGCTGCCAATTTCTTTTATCGGAATATTCTTAATTTTCTCATTTAGCGATTTTTATTTTGATCAGGGTGGTTTTGCTTGTTTTATAATGCTGAGTGGATTAGTCACGAATTCTTCTATTCTTTTAGTGAATGAATTTAATAGCCTAAAGCATAGTGGGCTAGAAAACAATAGAGCTATAATAAGGGCAATTGCAAATAGAGGCAGAACTATTTCATTGATTACAACAGCAACATGTTGTAGTATTATACCCTTTTTATTCGAAGGTCAAAAAGAAGTATTTTGGTTTTCCTTTTCATTAGGCACACTTGGGGGATTGATATTTTCTTTTTTTGCAGTTTTTTTTGTTTTACCTACTCTTTTATGGAAGAAATATTTTTAACTACTTTACAATATTCAGGAAAAAAGGTCTCTCTCCGGGTAATCGTCCGCAACAAGTTCGCCAGCCAGGTATGGCATGAAAACATAGCGATAAGTAAGTAAATGGGTTTTCAAGCCATACCTCCCTTTGGGTGCTGCGCAGTCTGTCATACTTCTTTCGTTCCTCATACCACTTTGTTCGGGAAGCTCCTGTGCCCTTAATGGAACACTCCGTCATACTTCCCTCGCGATCCATTAAGTTCACCCGCTTCCTTCTGTAGTTGGGCTCGCCTGCGCTGCCATTGTCTGCGTTACAGTGCATATTCCACGCAAAGTGAGCCACTATTCCGCTGAAACTGAGCCACCCGCTGTAAGGGTATTTTAGGATTAAAATTGTCTAGTCCTGATATAGCTTTACAACAAACTATTAAGCATGACAGAAAAAAAGCCTAAAAAGGCTAAGATTTATCCTAAAAGTAGCCAGCTGGAGATTCCGGTGATAATGAGCACCTAATTCCGGAGCAAATTGACCAATTTTTCCGGTTCAAAAAGACCAGGTAATTCCGGTTTAAAAAGACCAAGATATTCCGGAGCAAATTGACCA
>CAIKZP010000149.1 GCA_903831935.1 uncultured Bacteroidota bacterium
ATCTGTTTGTAGTTTATTACGATAATATTCTTTTCTTTTTTCAACAAAAGCGGGGTCTTGTTGTTTCTTTTTTTGATACTTTAATATATTGTAGTTTGTTGCTAGGATTGATTTCAAGTTGATACACATCTAATTTATCAGGTGCATTAACTGTGTGTGCCCATCCAAGGTTTTCGTTACATCCGTGTAAAATACATGGTGCCCCAGGAAAATTGGCGCCAATAATATTCCATCCTTCTTCACTACATAAATGCGCTTCGTAAAATGCAACAGGTCCTTCTAGTGGTTGGTGTGCATTGATGTCTAAATAAACCTGTCCATCAGCAGTTTTACGGCTATTCATAGCAATGGCATTACTACCTGCTGCTTTGTAATTTTCTAGTAGTGGAATGGTTCCTTTAAAGATAGAACCAAGTGCTTTATCAGCCCCAGACAACACGCATAATTGCAATACAGAATATTGAATCATGTCTTTGGGTGTAACCGGAAAAATGTTACGCATCAACACTTCTTTAGGATGTTTAGCGGCATAAGCATTCATGCCAGCGCAATATCCTTCTAATAATTTTTTAAAATCTGGGCTAAGGTCTGAATCGTATTTTTCTGCAACTAATTCAGGGATTCGTAATAAATGAACTATGTAATCAATCTGCGCACCTTCCTTTCCTTTGTATTTTGCCAACACTGCTTTGCCCGCCATTAGCGATTGCTGGCTAGTTTTAAAATCGTCTTCTGCACTTGCCCAAGCCAATCCATAAGCCACTTCTGCATCGGTTTTGCCAAAAATATGTGGCACGCCATATTTGTCTCGAACAATATCAATTTTTGTAGGATCAAATTGCGCAAAAAGGGAATTAAGGGATAGTAAACAAAAACAAACTACTAGCAGTTTTTTAAACATTTTCAAGGCTTTTATATGATATGACAAGATTTTAAACTTTAATGTGTGGCAATTTACACTATTACAAAATTTTAGGGATTATGTTTGGTATAACAAATGAATAAACTGTTGTTAATTTGTACAAACGATAATTATGGGAATCTGGAAACAATTTGCTGAATACCTCTACATTAAAAAAAGAGACCCCAATGATAAGCCTGTTGGTTGGACTAAATACATGCACAGAATGAATCGCTTATCGCTATTAATGTTTATTGTGGCTTTATTAGTGATTTTATTTAAGTCTTTGATTCTACCGCTGATTCGTAAATAAAAGCAACGCTAATAGTTAATAACTTGAGGTAGTGTAGCATTCACAAATACTGCAACAATTTGAATTAACTTTTTCTTCCAAAATCAACAATGCTTTTTGCCGCTTTTGCAGATGCTGTTCCCCCTTGCGAAAGTTTTTCTCTTAACAAATGATAGTCGGCTGCTATTGTTGCTTTGCACGATTCATTGGTTAATAGTTTTTTTAATTCAGCAACTAAGTTATTGGTGGTTAATTGGTCTTGTATTAATTCAGTCACCACCAATTTGTCCATAATTAAATTCACTAATGAAATGAATTTAATTTTTATTAATCGTTTGGCAATTTGATAACTAATAACACTGCCCTTATAACATACAATTTCTGGCACACCCAATAACGCTGTTTCTAAAGTAGCGGTACCGCTAGTAACCAATGCAGCACTGGATTCTAGCAATAATTGATACGTTGCATTTTTAACAGTAGATACATTTTGGTATTGCGCAAGAAATGGTTGATAAAATTCTGGCAATTGTCCTGGTGCTTCTGCTACAACAAATTCATAATCTGGAAAATATTTAGCCACCGATAACATGATGGGTAATTTTTTTGCAATTTCTTGTTGTCTACTACCAGGTAATAATGCAATTTTTTTAGAATGATTACTGTTGATTGTTTCATCAGTATATCCCAATTCTTTTTTCTTGGCTTCAATAGCTTCCATTAAAGGATGCCCAACATATTCCACCTCCCAATTCCATTTGTTTGCATAATAGGCTTTTTCAAAAGGCAGAATCACCAACATTTTATCAATGCATAGTTTCATCTTTTTTACCCTTGATGCTTTCCAAGCCCATACTTGTGGAGAAATATAATACACAACCTTAATGCCTTTTGCTTTAGCCCACTCAGCAATGCGCAAATTGAAACCAGGATAGTCAATTAATACCAAAACATCGGGTTTGAAAGCTAGAATATCTGCTTTACAGAACCGTATGTTTTTAAAAATGGTGGGAAGGTTTTTAACCACTTCTGCAAATCCCATAAAAGCCAAATCTCGGTAGTGCTTAACCAATTCAGCACCAGCAGCCTCCATTAAATCGCCACCCCAGCATCGAACAGATGTAGTGCTGTCTATTAATTTTAGCTGTTTAATTAGGTTGCTGCCATGGAGGTCTCCACTTGCTTCGCCCGAAATAAGGTAGTACTTCATTGCTGTAAAGATATTGTACCCATGCTTTCTACTAAAAATTATGTTAAACTAAAAAAATAGTTGTTAAACTAAATAATTAGTTGTTAGTTTGTATAACTAAAAAGATAGTTTACATGAAACCACTAACAAAAGCCGAAGAACAAATCATGCAAAGTATTTGGAAACTAGGGCCTTCGTTTTTAAAAGATATTATAGATGCCCAGCCAGAGCCAAAGCCACATAATAATACGGTTGCTACCATAGTAAAAATATTAACCGACAAAGGATTTGTGGGCATCAAACAAATGGGTAGGGTGCACCAATATTTTTCATTGGTGTCTAAGGGGGAGTATTCATCTAGTTCAATAAGAAATTTAGTGGAAGGCTATTTTGAAGGATCTTTTAGCGATGCCGTGAGCTTTATGGTGAAACAAAAAGACATTAGTGTAAAAGAGTTAGAACTCTTACTTACTGAAATTAAAAAACACAAAAAATAGAACCATGCTGTCAAGTGCTTATTATTTTTTGCAAGTAGTTATTTGTAGTGCCTTAATGATGGGGTATTACTGGTTGGTTCTTCGAAACAAACGATTCCACCAATACAACCGTTTTTATTTATTAGCAGTACTCGTTTTGTCGTGGATTATTCCATTGATAAAAATTCAGTGGAATAAGCCTGTAGCAAGTAGTCAACAGGTAATTAATTTTTTATCTCTTGTTGCAGATGGTAATGCTGAAATTGACGCAAGCCTTGTACAGAAGGGTTTTCAGTTTAGTTGGGAAACAACGGCAATGCTATTGTATTTGTCGGTTTCGGCTATTTTGTTAGGCGTACTGGTTTTTGGATTAATCCGATTGTATCGGTTAATTAAACAGCATGCTTGTAAAAGTGTAGGAGAAGTATATTTGATTTTAACCCAATTAAAAGGCACACCATTTTCCTTTTTTAGATTTATATTTTGGCATGAGTCTATTGATTTAAAAAGTGAAGCGGGTAAGCAAATGCTAGCACACGAATTAACGCATGTACAGCAAAAACATAGTATTGATAAAGTATTAATACAAATGAATTTAGTAGCCGGCTGGTTCAATCCATTTTTTTGGCTGTTAAAAAAAGAAATGGAAATGATTCATGAATTTATTGCAGATAATAAAGCAATAAATAATGGAGATACTGCTTCATTAGCCCAAATGCTGTTAACTGCAGCATACCCACAACAACATTATTTACTAACAACACCTTTTTTCTTTTCACCAATTAAAAGAAGATTACAAATGATTTCAAATAAACAAAACCCAAAATTTACTTATATGAGAAGATTAATTATTCTACCCGTTTTAGCAGTAATGGTGGTATTATTTGCTTTTAGAACCAAAGATTTAAAAACAGCCAATACTATTTCTGTTGAAACAATACTAGAAAAAGTAACTGATAAAATAACTGGTAAGTCAACCCCAAATGATGCAATTAATAACACTGCATTTAATTTAAATAAAACATATACCGTTGTAATTGACGCAGGACATGGTGGACAAGATAAAGGTGCTACTAGTTTAGACGGTCTTACAACTGAGTCTCAAATAGATTTAGCATTGGCAAATGCAGTTGTTGTAGCCAATCAAAATAGCAATATTAAAATTGTTTTAACGCGCAATACCGATTTGTTTCAATCAGTGGTAGACAAAGCCAATTTTGCCAATACGCAAAAAGCCGATTTGTTTATATCATTACATTGTAATCAAGTGGTTCCAATAAAAAGCAACACTACTAATGATATTACTAATCCTAAAAAAGGAATTGAAATTTATATAGCTAACAAACAAAAAGCCATCAATTACGAGGCCAATTTGTTGTTTGCTAATCAAATTGCTAATTCAATAAAGCAAGCCAATTTAAATATGCTTGGTGTAAAAACTAGGGAGAAAGGAATTTGGGTGTTGCAATCTGTGAATTGCCCATCGGTATTAGTGGAGGCGGGGTTTATTACAAACGCATCTGAATTAAAACAGTTAAAAGATCCTGCATATCAAGCAAATTTTGCCAAACTAATATTAGGCGGAATTGAAAATTATTTATCAGCTAAAGAGCAATCCTCTGTAATTGCCGATACTATTATTATGCCAGCAAGTGCTGCAGTTGCTGTAAAGGTGGTTGGTCAAAACGAACCACTAATGATATTGGATGGTAAAAAAATCGACAAACATATTTTAGATTTAATTGATCCAAAATATATTGAATCAATTGATGTGTTAAAAAATGAATCAGCCAAAGCGCTATATGGCGAAGAAGGAAAGAATGGGGTGATTGTTATTGTAACAAAACTTAGCCGAGCTAAAGGAATTGAATTGACTAAAGGGTATGAATTTTCCTCAGATAGTATAGTTGTTGTAGGAAATGGTGGAAAGTATAAGTCTATTCATGTAGAAGGAGTGAAATTTTCTGGTAATGTAGATTCTGTTAAAATAAAAAGTAGTAACGAAAAAACGGGACTATCTAAAGCAACTTATTATATTGATGGCATAAAATCAGATAGTGCAATAATGAGTAAGCTTAACCCCACTAATATTTCTTCAATCAATATTTTAAAAGGCAAAAATGCCATTGAAAAATATGGAGCAGGAGCGGCGAATGGGGTAATTGAAGTGCATACCAAGCAGGCTACTCCTAAGTTAGATTCGGTGAAAGTAAGTGCTGATTACCAAATAAATAAAAAACAGGAACCTAAGTAGGTATTTGTAAATGCAAATATTATTTTTTTATTTAGGTGATTGAGTTTCTGCTCAATCACCTTTTTTATGCCATATTTTATGTACTTTGCTAGTCAATTTAGCGCCTTCACTTTCAGTTAATTGGTTATGTTTAGAGTACTTGTTTTAATATTTTTAGTCTGTTTTTCAGCTTGTGCCATTTCAAAACAGCCCCATATGAACCATTTTTCCCCTGCAAAAAATATAGTGGTGGCACATAGAGGTGCTTGGAAAAAAAATAATTTACCTGAAAATTCTATCGCTTCTTTAAGAAATGCAATTGAACTTAACTGTGCTGGTTCTGAATTTGATGTTCGAATGACTGCAGATGATTCCCTTGTAATTAACCATGATCCTAATTACAATCATCTGCCAATTGAAAAATCAACCTATGCTAATTTAGCCAAGTTGCCTTTGTCTAATGGCGAAAAATTTCCAACTTTACAACAATACCTACAGGCAGGAATGACCAAGAATACCGCTACTAAGTTTGTATGTGAAATTAAGCCTTCAGATATAAGTGTTGATAGGGCAAGAATTGTGGCAACAAAAGTGTTAGCCTTGGTTAGATCAATGAAAGCTGAAAATAGAATAACGTATATTAGTTTTGATTTTGAAATACTCAAACAAATTATTGCCATTGATCCCACTGCAATTACGCAATATTTAGATGGAAACAAATCGCCAGATGAAATAAAAGCAGCTGGTATTTCAGGTATTGATTATCATTTTTCGGTGTTTAAAGCCCATCCAGATTGGATTGCATTGGCAAAGAAAAATAATTTAATACTCAATGCTTGGACTGTAAATGATTTGGAAACGATGAATTGGTTATTGTCAAATCAATTTGATTTTATCACTACCAATGAACCAGAACTTTTATTCAATCGAATTAAACAAAATGCCAATTAGTAGTAATTATACATTCCGTTCAATAGTTAAATAAAATTGTATGCCGCTCAAGTTTTTCATTAGTGCTTTTTTGTTTTGTAGTATATTTTTTACAGTATCTGCACAACAAAAAACTTGGTCTAATAAAGTAGATTCTGTTTTGCATTTAATGACCCTTGAAGAAAAAATTGGGCAATTAAATCAATACACCGACGACTTAACGCTAACAGGTCCTGCAACGGTTGACAATGATAAAGCCAGTCAAATAAAAAATGGTCAAGTAGGATCTTTGTTAAATAGTTTAGGAACCACCCGTGTTAGGAGTTGGCAAACAATGGCCATGCAATCGAGACTTAAAATTCCTTTACTGTTTGGTCAAGATGTGATACATGGATATAAAACAACTTTTCCAATTCCATTAGCCGAAGCCGCAAGTTGGGATATGGATGCTATTGAATTATCAGCAAGAATTGCGGCAACCGAAGCTAGTGCAAGTGGTATCAATTGGACCTTTGCGCCAATGGTAGATATAGCCCGCGATCCTCGTTGGGGCAGGGTAATGGAAGGAGCAGGAGAAGATACTTATTTGGGATCCTTAATTGCCAAAGCTAGGGTAACTGGTTTTCAAGGAAAAAAATTAGGTGGATTAGATGCGGTAATGGCTTGTGTGAAACATTTTGCCGCTTATGGCGCTGCAGTTGGTGGACGAGATTATAATTCTGTAGACATGAGTGAAAGGCAATTATGGGAAGTGTATTTGCCGCCATTTAAAGCCGCACTTGATGCTGGTGCTGCAACCTTCATGAATTCTTTTAATGATGTAAATGGCATTCCAGCAACTGGGAATGCATATTTGCAAAGAACAATTTTAAAAGGCAAATGGAATTTCACCGGCTTTGTAGTTAGCGATTGGGGATCAATAGGTGAAATGGTGAATCATGGATATGTAAAAAATGATTATGAAGCTGCATTGTCTGCTATTAGGGCAGGAAGTGATATGGATATGGAGAGTAGAAGTTATAAAAACAATTTGGCCAAATTAGTGAAGGATAATAAAATACCTGTATCATTAATTGATGATGCCGTAAAACGTATTTTACTCAAAAAATTTGAATTAGGATTATTTGATGATCCATTTCGTTTTTGTAATACTACCAGAGAACAACAAGCACTTAATAATGCTGCACATGTAAAAGCAGCAAGAGCTATTGCAGCAAAAAGTATTGTGTTGTTAAAAAATGAAAACCATTTATTGCCATTGTCGAAAAGCACCAAAACCATTGCGTTTATTGGGCCTTTGGTAAAACCACTGTTACAAAACAAAGGATTTTGGGATGTAACAATTCCAGGTGTCGATTCAAATTTTATTGTATCGCAATGGAAAGGCTTACAAAATAAAGTAGGAGCTAGTTCAACATTATTATACGCAAAAGGATGTGATATTGAAGGCGACAATAAAGCTGGTTTTGCAGAAGCCATTGCCATTGCAAAACAAGCCGATGTAGTGATTTTAAGTATTGGCGAGAAACGTGATATGAGTGGCGAAGCAAAGAGTAGAAGCAATATTAATATACCTGGCGTGCAAGAAGATTTGTTGAAAGAATTATTGGCTACCGGTAAGCCAGTAGTAGTTTTAATCAATGCCGGACGACCATTGGTGTTTAATTATACTGCCGATCATGCACCGGCTATTTTATACACTTGGTGGTTAGGAAGCGAAGCTGGTAATGCCATTGCCGATGTGTTATTTGGAGACGTAAATCCTTCCGCTAAATTACCCATGACATTCCCATTAAGCGTAGGTCAAGTGCCCATTTATTACAATCATTTCAATACAGGAAGACCAGCTACAAACGACAATAATCATATTTATAATTCATCATATACCGACTTGTCTATTTTTCCTAAATATGCATTTGGTTATGGCTTGAGTTACACTGATTTTAAATACAGTGACTTAAAAATCAGTAAAAATAAAATGACTGCAAAAGATCAAATTGATGTGGCGGTAACTATTACTAATACCGGAAAATATGATGGCGAAGAGGTAGTACAATTATACCTTCACAATAAAGTGGCTTCTGTAGTTCGTCCTATAAAAGAATTGAAAGATTTTCAAAAAATACAAATTGCAACTGGCGCGTCTAAAACCATCCATTTTCAAATCAATGCACAAAAATTATCTTTCTATAACCAGCAATTGGCTTGGGTTACAGAGCCAGGTGATTTTGAATTGATGATTGGATCTTCGTCGGCAGATATAAGATTGAAGACGGAGTTTGAATTGGTTAAATAAAAGGTTTTATAATACCCATTTCACTACCAAAGCGGCCAAAGCATAAATACATGTTGCAATAAATATGCCCCTTGCGGTTTTGTCTATTTGTTTATTAATATATAATGTGAATACCACAGCATTGGCAATCAGTGATAAGCTAATGATGCCTGATAATAATGACTTCTGTTGAAACATCACTTCAAAAAATTCAGCCAAAGTAAATAATCGAAACTGAATAAAATAATACGCAAACATTCCTACAATAGGGGTAATGAAACCAAGTGCTAGACCTAGTTTGAGGCTATCTTTTTTCAAAATCATAGAGTCCAATTTTTTTCAAGTTTCTTTTTTAATTCGTAGTTGGTTAAATCGAACTGTACAGGAACTACACTAACATAATTATGCTTCAACGCCCAAACATCTGTGTCTTTTGCTTTATCGAAATTTTGAAAAATACCAGTTAGCCAAAAATAACGTCTGCCATGTGGGTCTTTGCGTTCATCGAATTTTTCGTCGTATTTGGCATAAGCTTGTTTGCAAACTTTAATGCCTTTAATTAATTTTTCTTCAATGGCTGGAATATTCACATTCAAGCATAAATGTTTGTCGAGTGTTTTTCCATTCAATATAAACTCAACCAATTGACGGGCAATTTTTTTAGCTGCTGTAAAATCGGCTTCAATACTATAATCCATTAAACTAAATCCAATACTTGGAATGCTTTCAATCGAAGCTTCCAGTGCCGCTGACATGGTGCCAGAATAAATCACATTTATTGAATGATTCGCACCATGATTAATACCACTAATGCAGATATCTGGTTTTCTATGTAATACTTTATCTACTGCAAGTTTTACGCAGTCTACAGGTGTGCCACTACAACTATAAGTTTCTGCGCCTTCTACGCCTTTTACTTTAGACAAACGGAGTGGTTGTCCTATGGTAATGGCGTGTCCCATGGCACTTTGTGGTTTATCTGGGGCAACTACCACAATTTTACCCAAACCAATCATGGCTTCAGTTAGCGCAATTATGCCTGGGGCAGTTACGCCGTCGTCATTGGTAATAAGTATAATGGGAAGTTCTTTTTTCTTTGCTTTAGACATGCTGCAAGTTACGGACTTGCTAATTTGAAATAGTGCCTTAAACTAGAAATTCGCATTTTGCTAAAAATAAATTTGATAAAACTAAAAAAATTAGTATTTTGCAGCTAAATCAGTTAGTTATGTCAAACGCCGGAAAGAATTTACGCTACCTGCGCAAGCTGCGCGGCTGGACCCAAGAAGAGTTTGCCAACAAGTTAAAGATCAAAAGGTCCTTGATTGGTGCATACGAAGAAGAACGCGCAGAGCCAAGGTTAGAAGTGATGGAAGCCATCAGTAATATTTTTAAACTGAGTTTAGAAGACTTTTTGTTTAAAGATTTATCAGACGGCCCAAGTGGTGGATCTTATTTAGAGAAACGCCGCATGCTTAAAATGGAATCAGAAGCTGCTGTTGTAAGTTTTGTACCAGTTAAAGCTGCTGCAGGATATTTAGCAGGCTATGCCGATCCTGAGTTTGTAGACGAATTGAATACGTTTACCTTACCTATGTTAGCGCCAGGTCAGTATCGTGCTTTTGAAATTTTAGGTGATAGTATGCTGCCAACACCAAGCGGTAGTGTGATTGTAGGAGAAAGGGTAGAAGACCTCGAAGAGTTAAAAAATAGCAATACTTATGTGGTATTGTCTAAAAATGAAGGGGTTGTTTACAAGCGTGTAATGAAAAATAATCGTGCCAAAAACAAACTCACTTTTATCAGCGACAATCCGCAATACGAGCCATATTTTGTTAGTTCAGAAGATGTTTTAGAAGTGTGGAAAGCGGTATACATCTTACAAAAAGCCAATACTGGCCCAAGATGGGATGTTGGTCAATTGGCAGGAATGGTTAATAATTTACAAGAGCAAGTGACTACATTAAAGAATAAGTTTAATTAGAACTGAAACGGTTTTAACGAATAGGCTGTATCATTAGTTTGATACAGCCTATTTGTTTTATGTACTTTAAATAGCTGTTTTTATTGAAATTGCACCATTTATCCTATTTCAGTTACCAATACTGTTGATTTCTTTAGTTTTGCGCACTTATTATGAAGAAACTTATATCCTTTATTTGGGTTGCTTTTTTTGCTACCGTTGTTTTTGCACAAGAAAAAAATCTTGCTGCATTAAAAATTAATAGCCCCATTAAAATTGATGGTATTTTAGACGAAGCAGACTGGCAACAAGCGGCAATAGCAGATAGTTTTATAGTCAATTCTCCAAGTTTTGGAGCACCTGCAAAACAAAAATCACAAGTAAGAATTTTATATAGCGACCAAGCAGTATATGTTGGTGCTTATATGTTTGATGATCCGAAATTAATACGTAAGCAATTAACTGCTCGAGATGGTGAGTCTCGACAAGATATTGATTATTTCAGTGTTTTTTTTGATACCTATAACGACAATCAAAATGGCTATCAATTTTTAGTTACTGCCAGAAACGTACAGTCGGATGGGCGTTTGGTGGCAAATAAAGTTTCGCAATTTGGATTGCCAACCGATTATAGTTGGGATGCTGTTTGGGAAAGTAAGGTAACCATACAAAAAGATGGTTGGGTTGTTGAAATGAAAATTCCTTATTCTGCTTTGCGTTTTTCTAAAAAAGAAATTCAAGACTGGGGTGTTAATTTTCAACGATATACCAGACGAAATAATGAAAGTGCTTTTTGGAATAAAGTAGATCCCAAACAAAATGGCTTTGTAAATCAATTTGGAAACTTAACAGGCGTAAATAATATAGTACCGCCACTCAGGTTATCTGTATTACCTTATATAACCTCTGGCGTAAGAACAACGCCACTAGCAAATGGATCAACAAATACCACTTTTTTACGCAATGGTGGAATGGATTTAAAATATGGTGTTAATGAAAGTTTCACATTAGACGCAACATTAATTCCAGATTTTGGTCAAGTAGTTTCAGATAATGTGGTATTAAACTTAACGCCTTACGAAGTACAGTTTCAAGAAAACAGACCTTTTTTTACAGAAGGGTTAGAATTGTTTAATAAAGCTGGATTGTTTTATTCTAGAAGGGTAGGAAGTACACCCACAAATTATCAAGCGGTAAATAACCAAGTAAATAGTGATCCTAATTTACGGATGATATCAAATCCTGGCATCACACAATTATACAATGCCACAAAATTTTCTGGAAGAAATAAATCTAAATTAGGGATTGGCGTTTTCAATGCAATTACTGCGCCTATGTATGCCGTAATTGAAAATAAAACAACAGGCGCAAGAACTTCCATTGAAACGGAACCCCTTGCTAATTATAATATTCTTGTATTAGATCAAGCGCTTAAAGGAAGGTCATCAATTACTTTCACAAACACCAATGTACTTCGAAGTGGTGGGTCTAGAAATTCTAATGTAAGCGGTTTAGATTTAAATTTATTCGACAAAAACAATCGATTTAATTTTAATTGGGGAACTAGGTATAGTTCTATAACTGGTACTAATAAATATGGAGGATATGCTAGTTATTTAAAATTTGCAAAAGTGAGTGGGAATTGGCAATATAGTGTGTCTAATACACTTGAGTCAAATAATTACGACCCTAACGATTTGGGTTATATTAAAGCTTCGAATGAATTTTCTGCTATAGGGAAAATTGGATATTATATGTACAATCCAACCAAACATTTTATTAGTCAGAATTATACGTTAAGTATTTTACCTATTTATTTATATGAGCCGTTTAAATTTTCGAATGTAACACTACAAGGAACCGGCTTTTGGTTTTTTAGGAATTTTTGGGATTTAAGTTTGTCGGCATATTATCAACCTGTTTGGCAACAAGATTTTTTTGAAATGAGAACCACTGGCAAATCCATGAAACGTATGCCATACTGGTATACCGGCTTAAATGGTAGTAGTGATAGTAGAAAAAGTTTTTATATTAGTTATAATGTTGGAATAGCAGAAGCGCCTAATTATCCCTTAGATTCTTATAACAGTATTGAAATAGGGCCACGTTATCGTTTTAACGAACATTTCAGTTTATTCCTCGATTTAAATCGTGTAATAGACCATGGGCAATATGGGTATGCTTATAGAGAAGCCAATGGAGAGCCAATAGCTGGAAGACGCAAAAACACAAGCTTTACAAGTGTGTTAAGTGGTATTTATAATTTCACTTCAAGAATGAATTTAACCATGCGCGCGCGCCATTATTGGAGCCAAGTTTTGTATAGTAATTTTTATTATACAGATATTAACGGAGATTTTCAACCACATGCATTTGTAAATGGAAAGGATCAGAATTTCAATGCTTTTAATTTAGATATGTTTTATACTTGGGATTTTAAATACGGTAGCAAATTAATTGTAGGATGGAAGAATGCTTTGGGATCTGATTTTCCTATTGATGGTTTGCAGTATTCGAATTATACCAAAAATTTATCGCAGGTTTTTCAACAACCGCATGGCAATGAATTTAATGTTAGGCTGATTTATTATTTAGATTATTTAACCATACAAAAAAAGCAACATAAATAAAATGATGTTACTTTTTCTTGAAATTAAAGAGGTAGTTAGTTTGCCAATTTATCAAACAACTTAACCAATAAACTTTCTGCTTTAATGGTTAACTTTTCAGCTGTTCTGCCAAATGCATTTTTAAACTCAGGAATATTCAAAAGCCAATAAATAAAACTACCCCTTCCTTCTTCAATAGATCTTTTAAACAGGGTATTTCTAATGATAGATCCGTAATCTGATTTAAGGTAGCGCCAATTATTTTCGAGTTGTTGTTCAACCAATAATTGTTTGTTTTTCAATTCGGCTATCTGAAGGTCTAAACTATCTAAGTTGTGGATTTTATGCTTGCTCATGATTGCTAGTTTGTTCTTTAATAATCAATCGGATTATAGGATTAATGAACAATTGTTTTCTGCCTAAAAACAATAAGAGTGTAATGATGGCTATAATGCCAGTAGTGTATCCAAATCCAACAATATAACTTCCAAAAATACTTGAAAGCCAAAAGCCAATGGTAACACAGGCAAAAGAAAGGAAAACAAAAAAGCAAGCTAATAAAACCAAAATCCAAATAATCAATCCAGCAATAGTAGATACTTTTCTAGTAAATTGAAGGCTAAAAATTTGTATTCTTAATTCGATGTATTCGTTGAGGCTTTTTTTGTTTTCTTCTAAAAAGTCCCAAATGGTGGGTTCCTTTTGCATAGTTGTAATTGAATACTAAATTTACAACAATCTATTGGTATTAAATACGTCAAACCAAGTTTAATTAACTGTTTTGATTTGACCGGCCAGCCTTTTAACAAAATAAATTTTCTTATTCTCTAAATAATCGGCAGTAGTATTTTCTCTTTTAAAGCGAATGGGTTGTATGTCAAAATCATTAAACACTTTAAATGATTTATCGGAAAGATTATTAATGAAAGCAGCTTGGTGTTTGATTAAGAGTTTTGTAAAATGATAGGTAGCTTCAAATCCCTTGAAAACCTGATCACTTGGTCTGGATGAAAAACGATTCTTGTATTTGTTGGTAATAGATATACTCGTATTATCTGTCCGGCCAAAATTATAAGGGCTGCTATAAATAATTTCAATGCCTTTATAGTCTGGTTTTAATAATTCTTTATAGGTATCCCAGGTTGGCATACCCACTACTGTTACATTATATTTTTTGTTTTCACTTAAAATTTTCACCAATGAGTTGCCGAACATTTCGTTGAGTGAACCGCAAATGATAAGGTTATTTCTATTGCTGTCTAAACTTTTAAATAGTTCGCTAGCAATAATACTGTCGGCAATTTCAACGGTTTTTAACTTTAAAGGAATGGCAGGTGTTTTTTTGCCCATTTCAGTATAAAAAGACTGAATCAGATCTTCTAAAGCACCTTTCTTTTTTGTATAAACTATATTGTTTGTTGCGTAATTTTTTTGGATGAATTTATACAAAGCTTCGCAATGTGTTCTGAGTGTTGCATTAATTAAAACGAAATAAGGATTCTCGCTAATGCCGCCATCATTTGGATAGGTTTCAGATATTAGTGCAATTTTATTAATTCGTGCAAAGTCGGCTAGGGGTTTAATTTCTGCTCTATTATTAAAAGACGCAATGATTAATGAAACGCCTACTAGTTCTGGCTTTTGCAGTATTTGGCTGATTGGTTCGGAACTATTTTTTGTGTCGTAAAAAAACAGTTCTGCATGAATGCCTTCTGCATTTAAAGAATCAACAGCCAACATCACACCATTATAAAATTCCAATCCTGGTAAGATGTTTTTTGGTAAATTATTGTTACCAAGTTTATAGTTGGAATTATTAAATGCAGAGTCTAAATAAACAGGAGCGAACACAGCAATTTTTAGAGGTTTAATGGCAGTTGTTTGCGCATTGATTTGCACAATACATAACTGTAAACAACAACAAATAAAAAATTGAACTATGCGCATATGCTTGATTTGAATCAAATTCAATCCGCCAATTATTCCCATTCTATTGTAGCTGGTGGTTTGCTACTAATATCATAAACCACTCTATTAATGCCACGAACATTATTGATAATTTCATTCGAAATATCTGCCAAGAATTCGTAAGGTAAGTGTGCCCAATCTGCCGTCATGCCATCTACCGATGTAACGGCTCTTAGTGCTACCGTGAATTCATAGGTTCTTTCGTCGCCCATAACACCTACGCTTTTAACTGGAAGTAAAATGGTGCCAGCCTGCCAAACCACATCGTATAGATTATGATTTTTTAGCCCTTGAATATATATATTGTCTGCAGCTTGTAGTAATGCTACTTTTTCGGGCGTTACTTCGCCTAAAATTCGAATCGCGAGTCCTGGGCCGGGAAAAGGATGACGATGAATCATCTCTTCTGGAATGCCCAATTCTAGGCCAACACGGCGAACTTCGTCTTTAAACAAAGAACGCAAAGGTTCAACTAATGAAAGTTTCATGCTATCAGGCAATCCGCCCACATTGTGGTGTGATTTAATTGTTTGAGAAGGTCCGTGAACGCTCATGCTTTCAATTACATCAGGATAAATAGTTCCTTGCCCAAGCATTTCTATTCCTGTAAGTAATTTTGCTTCTTGATCAAAAATTTCAATAAAACCTTTTCCTATTATTTTTCTTTTTTCTTCTGGATCTGTTTTACCTGCAAGTCTAGAATAAAAATGCTCTTTTGCATCAACACCTTTTACATTCAATCCTAATTTTTCGTACATCTGTAGCACTTGCTCAAACTCACCTTTGCGTAATACACCATTGTCTACAAAAATGCCAAATAAGTTACTGCCAATTGCTTTGCTGATAAGCGTTGCAGCAACAGTAGAATCAACTCCGCCACTCAAAGCCATTATCACTTTTCTATTGCCAATTTTTTCTTTTAAATCGGCAACAGTTTGACTAATAAAATGGGCTGAAGTCCAATCTGCACTGCATCCGCAGATATTGGTTAAGAAATTTTTGATGATGGTTTTTCCTTCGGTAGAATGGTATACCTCTGGATGAAACTGTAAGCCATATAAAGGATGTGTATCGGTACTTGTTTTTTTGAATGCTGCAATAGGAATGCTTTCTGTAGTTGCTAAAACAGCAAAGTTTTCTGGTAATGCAACAATTGAATCGCTATGACTCATCCAAACTTGTGAGTTTTCGGAAAGTCCGCTCAATAAAGTATCGGCTTGCTGAATTTGCATTTTTGCACGACCATATTCGCGCTTATTAGATTTATCTACCCTTCCCCCAAATTCTTTTGCAGTTAGCTGTGCGCCATAGCAAATACCCAAAACAGGTAGTTTTTGTACAAACTCATGAATGGCCACATTGGGTGCATTGGGTTCGTTTACACTAAAAGGTGAACCACTTAAAATAATTCCTTTTAAGCCTTCTTCAAATTCAAAAGCTTTGTGGTAAGGGATAATTTCGCAGTAAACATTGGTTTCTCTAACTGCCCTAGCAATCAACTGGGTATATTGGCTACCAAAATCTAGGATAAGTATCTTTTCTGTCATGGCTGCGAAGTTAACTGAAAAATATATGCAGCTGAAAGCCGATTAGTTGAAATTACTAAGCATATGGGCATAAAAAAACCAACCTGCTATGAGGTTGGCTCTTAAATTCAGTATTGAGACTGCTTAAATTAAGCAGCAGCAGTAAGGTTTGCTTTTTTAGCAAGTTTGCTTTTAAGGTTAGCAGCTTTGTTTTTGTGGATAATTCCACGTTTTGCTAACTTATCAATTTGAGAAATAACATCAGGTAATTGCTCGCCATATACCTTTACATCGGTATTTGCTTTTAAATCACGAATTGCATTACGGGTTGTTTTTCCGTAATAACGGTTTGCATCGCGACGCTTTGCAGCTTGTCTAACATCTTTCTTTGTAGCCTTATGGTTTGCCATGTTCTATTTTTTTCAGGACGGCAAAGGTAAGGTCTTGAATTGGAAAACTGAAATTAAAACACAAAAAAAATAAACTAATTCTTATTATTTCTTGTTTTAGTACCTAGAACAGTCGCTCAGGCAGCAGAAATTAGACTTTTTTTCTGCTGCCAAAAAGCGATATTTGCCCACTATATTAAAAAGACCGCTGACCAATTCTTATGAATGACTTTTCTTACATTACTAGTTCTCACCCTTCATATATTGAAAGTTTATATAATGATTTTGTAAAAGATCGAAGCTCAATTGATCCTGATACAAAGAAATTTTTTGAAGGATTTGACTTTGCTATTGCAAATGGATCTGCTCAATTAATTGATAATCAATCTATTTCAATTGATTGGTTACAGGAAGTAAAAGTGTACCGACTAATCCTCGGTTACCGCAACAAAGGTCATTTATTGGCCAAAACCAATCCTATCAGAGAAAGAAAAGACCGTGGAGCGAATTTAGACCTAGCTTTTTTTGGTTTAGACGAATCTAATTTAAATACAGTTTACCAAGCAGGTAATTTAATTGGCCTTGGTGCATGTACGCTCAAAAAAATATTGGAGCATCTTGAAAATTGCTATGCCAGTAATGTAGGAATTGAATTCAAATACATCAGCGATCAAACAAAAATCGACTGGTTAGCCAATGAAATAGAAAACAATTTTAGTCAACCCATATCCATAGAAAAGAAAAAACGCATCCTTGAAAAACTCAATCAAGGGGTGATGTTCGAAAAATTTCTTCATACCAAATATATTGGCCAGAAAAGATTTTCACTAGAAGGTGGCGAAACAACCATTGCTGCGCTAGATGCCATAATTAATGTAGCGGCAAATAACCAAGTAGAAGAAGTAGTAATTGGTATGGCGCATAGAGGTCGACTAAATGTGCTGGCTAATATCATGGGAAAAACCTATGAACAAATATTTAGTGAGTTTGAAGGAACTGCAGCCATTGATCAAACCATGGGAAGCGGCGATGTAAAATACCATATGGGATATGGAAGCGAAGTGACTACAATTGACAACAAAGAAATTCATTTAAAACTAATGCCCAATCCATCGCATTTAGAAGCGGTAGACCCTGTGGTAGTTGGATTTGCGCGCGCTAAAGCAGATGTTTTATACGATAGTAATTTCGGAAAAATTTTGCCGATATTAATTCATGGAGATGCTTCCGTTGCAGGACAAGGTGTAGTGTATGAAGTTTTGCAAATGAGTAATTTGCGCGGATATTATACTGGTGGAACAATACATTTTGTTATCAATAATCAAATTGGATTTACAACCGATTTTGATGATGCAAGAAGTGCCGATTATTGTACCTCAGTTGCCGCTATGGTGCAGGCTCCTGTATTACATGTAAATGGAGATGATGCAGAAGCAGTAGTGAAGTGTTCTGAAATTGCCACGCGTTATCGCCAGCAGTTTCATAGCGATATTTTTATAGATATGGTATGTTATAGAAAGCACGGCCATAATGAAGGAGACGATCCAAAATATACGCAACCACAACTTTATGCATTAATAGACAAACACCAGAATCCTAGAGAAATATATACACAACAACTTATTCAAAATGGATCTTCCGATGCCAAAGATTTGGCATTGTCGATGGAAAAGAAATTTTGGGCAGATTTACAAGAACGTTTAGACGAAATCAAACAAAATCCATTACCCTATAAATACCAGCCACCTGAAATTGTTTGGAAGAGTTTGCGCAAAGCAACCGAGGCCGATTTTGAACAGTCTCCCAATACGGCTATTTCAAACGAAACACTCCATCGTTTATTCAATGGTTTAATGCAATGGCCAGCAACTTTTAAGCCGCTGAAAAAAGTAGAAAAGTTAGTACAAGAAAAAATTAAATTATTAGAAACAGAACAAAAAATAGATTGGGCTACTGGCGAATTATTGGCTTATGCATCTTTGTTAACAGATGGAAAATTAGTTAGAATGAGTGGGCAAGATGTACAACGTGGCACTTTCTCTCATAGGCATGCGGTGTTAAGAGATGAGCAAAGCAACAAAGGATATAATCGACTCAATCATTTTCAAGAAGACCAACAAAAATTCAGAATTTACAATTCATTGTTAAGTGAATATGGTGTACTAGGTTTTGAATATGGCTATGCAATGGCTAACCCAAATGCATTAGTACTATGGGAAGCACAGTTCGGCGATTTTTCGAATGGTGCACAAACAATGATAGACCAATTTATTGCAGCCGGAGAACAAAAATGGCAAAGGATGAATGGAATGGTAATGCTACTGCCACATGGTTATGAAGGACAGGGTCCGGAGCATAGTAGTGCAAGAATGGAACGCTTTTTACAAATGTGTGCAGAACTGAATTTAGTAATTACCAATATCACCACCGCCGCTAATTTATTTCATGCCTTAAGAAGACAATTGGCTTGGTCTTTTAGAAAACCCTTAATTAATTTTTCGCCAAAAGCCAATCTGCGCTTTGCTGGAAGTTATAGTAGTGTAAATGATTTTACCACTGGCAAATTTTTAGAAGTAATTGACGACAATTTTGTTAGCAAGCCTAGCGAAGTAAAAAAAGTATTGTTTTGTACAGGAAAAATATATTTTGAATTAGCCGACAAGCAACGCAAAGAAAATAGAACTGATATAGCCATACTTCGATTAGAGCAAGTCTATCCATTGCCTACAAATCAGTTAATAGCATTGCAAGTAAAATATTCAAAAGCCAATTGGTTTTGGGTGCAAGAAGAGCCTTTGAATATGGGTGCGGCTTCGTTTTTAAAAATGAATTTAAACGAATTTGAGTTTAAGGTAATTAGTAGGAAAGCTAGCGCTGCAACTGCAACTGGTTATGCAAAAGTGCATGCAAAAGAACAATTGCAATTAATAGAAAATGCATTTAGTATTTAATAAAAAGAATTTTAATAATTTACAAATATGATTGATATAAAAGTTCCTACTGTTGGAGAATCGATAAGTGAAGTGACGCTATTGAAATGGACAAAAAACGAAGGTGATTATGTTGAGCGCGACGAAGTGATTGCAGAATTAGAAAGTGAAAAAGCAACATTTGAAGTAAATGCCGAAAAAGCCGGAATCCTTACTAGGGTTGCCGTTGAGGGTAATGCATTGTTAATTGGCGATATTATTGCAAAAATTGACGAAACAGCAGCAAAGCCTGCAATGGCTCCAGAAAATATTGTATCAACTACAGTACAGCATGAATCGGCTGTTAAATCGGTATCAAACGATATTAAAGCAACACCAGTAGCCTCCGCTATAATTGCAGACAAAAAAATTAATCCATCAACCATTACTGCATCAGGTGCTGGTGGAAAAATATTAAAACACGATGTGCTAGATGCCATAACGCATCCTGGTAAAAAAGCATTTGAAGGTCAAGACTTGTTAAGTAGAAATACCCGTCAAGAAAAAATGAGTAGCCTTAGAAAAACAATTAGTCGCCGCTTGGTGGAGTCTAAAAATACAACGGCTATGCTCACTACTTTTAATGAAGTAGATATGACGCGTATTATGGAAGTGCGCAAACAATACAAAGATAAATTCAAAGAAAGCCATGGCGTTAATTTGGGTTTTATGAGTTTCTTTGCAAAAGCCTGTGCTATTGCATTGGGAGAATGGCCAACTGTTAATGCGTATATAGATGGAGACCAAATTTTGTACCATGATTATGCCGATATTAGTATTGCTGTAAGTACACCAAGAGGCTTAACAGTTCCAGTAATTAGAAATGTTGAAAGCCTTAGTATGGCTGATATTGAAAAGAGGGTAGTGGTGTTAGCAGGGAAAGCCAGGGATAGTAAATTAACTGCCGATGATTTAACAGGTGGTACTTTTACCATAACTAATGGAGGTGTTTTTGGTAGTTTAATGAGTACCCCAATTATTAATATTCCACAAAGTGCCATTCTTGGGATGCATAAAATTCAAGAAAGGCCAATGGCTATAAATGGTCAAGTGGTAGTAAGGTCAATGATGTACTTGGCGCTTAGTTACGACCATCGCATTATTGATGGTAGAGAAAGTGTTAGTTTTTTGGTACGCGTTAAAGAATTGTTGGAAAATCCTGAGTTATTGCTAATGGGGAAAGATCCAGTAAAAACATTATTAGAATTATAAAGCAAGTTTATTGAAATACGCCAACCAATATTTACAGTCTGCACATACTATACTAGATGCTTATGATGGATCTACACCACTTGCTATATTTTTAAAAAAGTATTTTTCATTACATAAAAAGCATGGGTCTAGAGATAGGAAAAATATCACGCATTTGTGTTATGCCTATTGCAGATTAGGACATGCTGGTAAAAATTTATTACTAGAACAACGTATTCGGATAGCCCTTTTTTTAGTCAATGAAACGGCCGAAGGTTGGGCTGAACTATTTGAGCAGTCTTGGTTAGAACAATGGGATAAACCCCTTAATATAAAACTGGCATTTGTAAAATTGCAGTTTCCATTATTTGTAATGGAAGATTTGTTTCCTTCAATAAAAAATATAAGTGAAGGAGTAGACGCCCAGCAGTTTTTATTATCGCATTTGGTGCAACCAGATTTGTTTGTTCGCATTCGCTCAGGTCAATGGAAAAACGTTACACAAAAATTATCTGAAGCATCTATTCCTTTTAATGCCATTTCTAATACAACATTGTCTTTGCCAAATTCAGCAAAAATAGACGAACTACTTTTGCTCGACAAAGAAGCTGTTATTCAAGATTTAAGTTCGCAAAGAATTGCAGAAATTTTAAGTGAAGTAAAAGTGTTTACCACAAATAAATTCAGATTCTGGGATTGTTGTGCAGCAAGTGGTGGAAAAACAATTTTAACCAAAGACATACTTGGCGAAATGGATATTACCGTTTCTGATATTCGCACAAGTATCTTGTATAATTTGGCCACGCGTTTTCAAAAAGCAGGCATTAATAAGTACGAATCACTCACAACAGATTTGTCTAAACCCAACTGTGTATTGCCTTCTAGCATGTTTGATTTAATTCTTTGTGATGCCCCTTGCAGTGGAAGTGGCACATGGGGTAGAACGCCAGAACAGCTTTTGTTTTTTACTGAAAAGGATATTAAAGTATTTGCTGATTTACAAAAAAATATTGTTACGAATGTGTTGCCATTACTGGTAACAGGGGGGTATTTCTTATATATCACTTGTTCTGTTTTTAAACAAGAGAATGAAGATATCGCAGCAATGATTGCTTCTAAAAATACAGACTTAGCATTAATTTCTATGCAACACATTAATGGTTACGCGCAAAAAGCCGATACCATGTTTGCGGTGTTATTTCAGAAAAAATAAATGGGGTATTTATAAAACGAGTTCGCCTCTTTGAATGATGCCGCCACCAATCACATCATTTCCTTCGTAAAAAACGGCGCTTTGTCCGGGCGCAATTCCTTTTACATTTTCAAAAAAACGTGCGCGAATACCTTGATCGCTATTGTATAAATGACTAATGGCGCCTTTGTCTTTGTAGCGAATTTTGGTAATCGCTTCCATACCATCTTCAATGCCATGATATTTAATCCAATTCATTTTTACAATTTGCATATCATTCTGCTCCAAATCAAATTCATCTCCTAATACCACTGTGTTTGTTTCAGGATCAATTGCAGTTACATAAATAGGTCTTCCCATGGCAATTTCTAAACCTTTTCTTTGCCCAATGGTATAAAATGGATAGCCTTTGTGTTGTCCGAGTTTCTTGCCAGTTTTATCAACAAACCATCCGCCATTTACTTTTTCTTCTAATCCGTTTACATTTCTTTTTAAAAATCCACGGTAGTCATTATCTGGCACAAAACAAATTTCGTAACTCTCCGATTTTTTTGCCAATTCAGGATATCCTAAATCAATGGCCATTTGACGAATGGCTGATTTTCTATAACCACCCAATGGCAACATGGTTCTACCCAATAAATCTTGTTGTAATCCCCAAAGTACATAACTCTGGTCTTTGGTTTCGTCGAGTCCTTTGCTAATAACAAATCGGTCATTACTGTGTTTGCGAACTTCGGCATAGTGGCCTGTAGCTATAAATTCGCAGTCAAGCGCATTGGCCCTTTTTAATAATGCGCGCCATTTAATATGGGTATTGCACATCACACAAGGGTTGGGAGTGCGTCCGGCAATGTATTCTTCAATAAAGTTTTCAACCACAAAATCACCAAATTCTTCTCTAATATCTAGAATAAAATGGGGGAATCCATGGTGTACTGCGGCTTGTCTGGCATCGTTAAAAGAGTCAATATTGCAACAGCCCGTTTCTTTGCTACTGGTTCCGCTAGTGGCATAATCCCAGGTTTTCATGGTAATACCAACTACCTCATATCCTTCATGGTGCAGCATTAGCGCCGCAACGGTACTATCTATACCGCCACTCATTGCCACTAATACCTTTCCTTTACGACTCATGAACTAGCATTTTCAGCAAAAGTAAAACAACTCAGCCGAAGCGCATCGTATCAGTAGCATTGACCTAGGTTAATTTGTGTCGAAAAGCGAAATTTCAGGTTTGGGGCCTTTAAATGAAGGTTATCCACAAGTACTAAAAAAAATCAAGTTCAAAACCAATTAGATTTTACTAATTTCAACTTATACATACAATAAAATGAAATAGTTATGATTAAGTTACAAGTTATTGGCAATTTAGGAAAGGATGCCGTTCTAAATAATGTGAACGGAAAAAATGTAATCAATTTCACAGTAGCTCATACCGAGCGTTATAAAGATGCACAGGGTGTTCAAAAAGACAGAACTACTTGGGTTGATTGTGCTTATTGGACAGATCGTACAGCAGTTGCGCCTTATTTAAAGAAAGGAACAATGGTTTATGTAGAAGGAACACCAGATGTACGCACTTATACCACTGCCGACGGACGCAATGGTGCTTCTTTAACACTTAGAACATTAAATATTCAATTGCTTGGCGGAAAACCTTCAGAAGGTGGCGCTGGTTCGTCAGATGGTGGTCCATCTTACAATCAGTCTGCGCAAACAACTGTTAATCCTAATGATGCAGCACCGGCACTAGACGATTTGCCGTTTTAATATAGCTATCTATTCTAAAATTGAATAGGTATTTTATTAATGGGTAACAACGCTTTAAATCGCTAATAAAATTTCTAAAAGGATTTTTTGTTAGC
>CAIKZP010000150.1 GCA_903831935.1 uncultured Bacteroidota bacterium
CGAGGATATTATTGTTCATGGAATTTAATTAATAGGTAATTACAGTTATTTATTCGTTTTAGCACCAACAGTCATCCTTTGGAATACTCCATGAAATTTTTTTGTCTTCTGCAGCTCCTTCTAAATCGCCCAATTCTCCTTTAACATAAGCTCTTTGCTCTTTGGTGCTATGAGATGGTTCGAGTTCAACTATTTTATTAGCATAAAACAAAGCCTCATTAAACCTATTTAGAGAAGTCAAGGAATAGATCATTTGATAATTAGCGGCAAGATGGTTTGGATTGATGCTGAGGGCACTTAAAAAATCAACTATTGATTCTTCGTATAAACCTTTTTCCCTCTTATCTGCACCAGATTGAAAGAGTTGTTGTGCTTCATCCATGGTGGTATTATTTATTTTGCTTTTTAATATACAAGTTGTGAAATTCCGCAATAGAATTATATAGCACACCTTCAAAATGACAATTAGCAATAGAAGGAAGTCCATCTGGTTGAATTGAGACTAATTTAAACAACTTACTAGCTAAATGTAACCAACGTTCTACATCATTATCATCAATAGCCTTAATAGCATTCTCACAGCGTTCATTTAATTTTTCATAATATTCCTGGTTCATGATTTTGGTTTAAAGTAGGCTTTCCATATTAGAAAAAGCGTTAAGATGGGCCAAATAATACAAAATATCAATACGTTAATTTCTTTGTATGTCATGCCTAACAATCGAGCACCCCAATTGAGTAAATCAACACAGGAGTTAAAAATTTTTTCGGTCATAATGATTGATTTTTATTTTTCATTATTTTATTTTACGAAAATGGTATCCACTTCCAAATACATCAGGTGTTGTGTTTATGTCATATATATTGCAATCGTCAAGATAGACTATTGAAAAGCTACATTGGCCGCCTTCAAATTGACTTAACGAAATTATTGCATCAACTCCTTCCTTGTCCTTGCATGACCATTGTATTGACTTATATTCGCCATCACCTGCATCTCGACCATTATCTAATATATCCAGCACTTCAACATCACTAAGAAAAACCTTTTTATTTTTGATTGTAATCTTTGACACTCGTTGTATTGTTTCACTATTATCCCATTCCTTTTTCTCTTTATTCCATACGCCATAATAATATGAATTAGAATTAAATGTTTGGGAATAGTTTTTTTCATTTTGTGAAAACCCTTGAACTGACAAGGCTAAAAGAAGAAAAACAAAAAAAGGTTTCATGGTAAATAGTTTAGTAATGAATTGAGCATATTTTTTCAAAATATTGGTTATTGCGTTCTATCATAAAACCAGGTTTTATTCTTGCTGTCAAACCTGTTTAAATAATAAGCATAGTACCTATCCGTAAAACATATAGTAAGTATTGTTCTAGCTGAATCATAAGTTG
Source organism: uncultured Bacteroidota bacterium (assembly GCA_903831935.1). Classification (GTDB taxonomy): domain Bacteria; phylum Bacteroidota; class Bacteroidia; order Chitinophagales; family Chitinophagaceae; genus Sediminibacterium. The sequence goes on from CAIKZP010000150.1 coordinate 1,402, forward strand.
TAATAGATATTACTGCGGTTTCATTTGTAGCACTTATGCAATCCCAACTATCACAGGTATACCCTTTTTTGCTATCATCTCTATTTGGGGTTGTAATGCTTGTTATAAACGGATTTATCATATCATTTACATACAAATGTGAATCAGCTATATGTATTACAGAATTTACTGTGTCAGTTTTAGAAAATACCCACTGTTCGGTTTGATTGTTCCAGTCAGCTTTATAGGCAGCATCTGAATAAAAGGTAATTTGCGCATATGATGAAATACAAAAGCTGCAGCAAAGAATAAAAAGTAGTGATTTCATAAAATTGTTTTTTATTGATAGCTTTTATTTATTGATTGTCTTTGCCATTTGACCTTTTGCCTCTTTATTACCTAATTCCAATGCCTTCTTGAAAGACTTATAACTTTCAGCGTTTTTATGTTGTTTTAAAAGCACTAGCCCTCGATAATAGTATAATAAATCTGGCTGAAAATTTAACCCTTTTGGTTCTCCATTTTCTAGGATATAAATTCCTTTATCTAAATCAATCAATGATTTATTGTATAAGCCTTGCTTGTAATTTAAAATTCCACTAGACCCCCATATGTAACTAAGTTTAGAATCTGATAATATTGCTCTATCAATAAAAAATCTAGCCTTAGAATAATTACCCATTTCTAAATAACTAAACCCAAGATTGTTATACACTGTTATAATACAATCTGTTGCTGTTAATTGCTTTGTATCAATTTCAATAATCTTTAAATAGTCTTGAATACTTTTATCACGTTGGTTCAATTTGGTATTAGATAAGGCTCTGCTGTAAATTGCTTTAACGTTTAAAGAGTCTGTTTTTATAATAACATTTAAATCCTTAATACAATCATCAAAACGTTTCATGTCATAGAAAACTTCTGCTCTTTTTTGAAAAGAAAACATTACACTAGAATCAAGGCTAATGGCTGTTGTAAAGTCTATAATTGCACTATCAAGTAGTTTTGGTTGAAGTGAATAACATACTCCTCTTAGCCCAATTGCTATTAATGATTTTGGTTGAATGGCAAGCACTTTATTTAGATACGTAATTGACTCGGTCAGACTATCGTTTTGTAAATATTCTTCTGCAATATCTATGTAGTGGTTACAGATGCTATCTTGGTTCTTGGAATTATTTGATTCTTGTGCCTTAGATCGAATTGAAAAAGCAATTAATAAAACAAATAAAATTGCATACCTGCCACTCTGATTAAAAATTGTATTAGCCATATACTTTATTAGTTTAAGAAAGAAATATGTGTAGGATACAAGTATTGAAAATAGAAATTGAACGTATTTCATGATAATTAATTTAATTTCTTGTTTCAACTATTTCATCGCCATTACAAAGGTCTTTCTCTAGTTCTTCTGCTTCTTTTGAACCTAATTTTATTGCACTTTGTAAATCAAGACAACCTAATTCATCGTCATCATCATTATCGTTGAAAAAATAAGATTTAGCTCTAAGAATTAGATTTTCTATGTTTTTATTATTTAAACTTAATGCAGTAGTGAAATCAATAATTGCTCCATAATAATCTTTGTGGCGAAATTTCAATCTGCCTCTAAATGATATATTTTTTTCATTTAATGAATCTAATTGAATACAAACACCTAAATACGTTAACCCGCTTTCGTAATTATCATTCAAAAAGTCTAATAGACTTCTAAAGTGATAATATTTAGCTGTTTTAGGACTTAATCTTATTAAATCGTTGAAATCAATTTTAGAGGAATCATATAAGTTTATGTCATAATAAAAAAGGCCTCTACTATACTTGTAAGATAAATTGGTTGAATCCATAGCTACACAATAATTAAAATCAGTTTTACTACCTAATGTATCTTTTAATTCGAATTTCAACTTAGCTCTTTGTAAATACGCATCAATTTCGTCTGGTATATTTATTATAAATTTTGATATATCATCAAATGAACCTTTATAATCTTTGAGACTTTTTTTTGCTAAACACCTATTATAATATGAATCATAATTTGTTGAATCAAGAGATATGGTGGAATCATAGTATTTAATTGCCATTACATAATTTCCAGTATCTAAATAGATACCGCCTAATTTAAAATACTCTTTTGCAGTTTTTTGAGCAAAGGCGCCACTCCATAGTAGGCATAATACTATTGATACATGTAATTTCATGTTCGTTGATTTTGAGTATAAGAATAGATTTGTGGTTTGCGTTTAAAAATTAAACGAGGGGATCAAAACACGATTGGAGTAGAGATTAACTTATAGGTAGTGCGATTAGAAAATGAAAGTATTCATTCGCTGCATGATGTATTGTTAAAGAAAATTGAATTGTAGATTTTGTAACAATTATATGGAATAAAAAACCACCCTCTTTTAGGAGGATGGTTTTCGAAATTATATTCAATAGAAAAATTATGGTTTATTACCTGTAACTCTAGTTTGAATAGTTTGAACTATAAATAAAATATTGGTGTTTTTCACATCAACGGTTGCAATTTTATCTATATTACCCGATTTAGCAGCACTAGCAATTGAAGCATCTCCACCAATTGGAATAAATCCAAATAACAGCGTTGCAGTTGATGTGCCAATTTTATCGGCTGATTTTACAGAATTACTTGTAGCTGTTAAACCAGTAGTTACTGAACAGCTTGCTAGTGTAACCAAAATCATTAAACAAAGAACAATCTTTTTCATACGTTAGTTTTTATTTTTTTCCTACTCTTATGGCTTTTCGGTTACGCCTTGTTTGAATGGTTTCTAAGCTCCATTAATTAACACTTACTGTAACATTCGACGATACTGTTGCATCAACTTGATAACTAGCAGGAATTTCAGCGTCTTTTCCTTTAATTAACAAGAATAGAATACAAACAAAAATTCCAAGTGCTATAGAAAGACCGGTTTTATCAGACCCCGACTTGCTAATACTTCCAGAAGAAAGATTTACTGTTTTTCCATCAACGGTTTGTACTGATTTAACTTGTAGTTCAACAAACCCTTCCTTTCCCAATCCCTTTGGTTGTTTAACAATTGTAACTTGTGCTTTGGCAATTGAACCACCAGCAATTACAACTTTGTCACCAACTTTAATATCTGTTCTTACTTTAAGATCAATGATTTGACCAGCTGTTAAATTTTCTGATGAA
>CAIKZP010000151.1 GCA_903831935.1 uncultured Bacteroidota bacterium
ATGATTTGCTACAAAATGAAAACTTGCAATCTGCCGAACAAGTGTTGCCCATTATTACAAATAAGTATCAGTCTAATTTAGTTTCATTTTTAGGTAGAATAAATTATGCCTATGCAGATAAGTATATTCTATCAGTATCTCATAGACAAGATGGATCAAGCAAATTTGGTAAAAATAATAAATGGTCTGCATTTTCATCTGCCGGTCTTGCGTGGAAACTTCATAAAGAATCTTTCTTAAAATCAGTTTCTGCAATTAATGATTTAACCCTACGTGCTAGCTATGGCCAAACGGGTAATCAAGGTATTGGCTCTTATGCCTCTTTGTCTAAATTAGCGGTATATAATTATGCATTTAATGGATCTGTTCAAACAGGTTTAGCCGATGATGTATTTGCTGGTCCGGCTAATCCAGAGCTTAAATGGGAAACAACAAATGCCTATAATGCAGGTATTGACCTTGGTTTAATGCAAGGAAAATTCAATTTACATATAGATGCATATTTAAAGCGCACAAATGATTTATTACAATTTATTACAACACCTGCTTCTACTGGATTTCAAAGACAGTTAAGGAATTCTGGTTCTGTAGAAAATAAAGGAATTGAAATTGCTTTAGATGCCGCTATTGTTAATAAAAAAGATTTCCAGTGGAAGTCAAGTTTTAATATTTCATTTAACAGAAATAGAATTATTTCTTTAGGAGGCGACATTAAAGAGCAGTTTGCAAGTAATATTTCTACACGTGATGCACCATTCATTCAACGCGCGAATTTGCCAATAGGTGCATTATATGGATATGTAGAAGATGGATATTTTGACAATGAAGCGGAAGTTCGTGGCTCGCTTGTGTATAACAACCAACCACTAAATATTATCCGTAGAATGATAGGAGAAATTAAGTATAAAAACTTCGACAACGATCCTACTTCTATTTCAGTTACAGATAGAGTTGTAATAGGAGATGTTAATCCAGATTATACATTTGGGTTTACTAATAATTTCAAATACAAAAATTTAGACATCAGTATTTTCATTAACGGAGTTCAAGGAAATGATATTGTAAATATGAATACTGTTTGGAATGCGAATATTGGCACGTCTAAAAATGTACTTCTCTCTATGTTACAAGGTGCATGGAAAGAAGGGGCAGACAATACTAATGCAACTGCACCTAAACCAATTAGACAGTTCTGGAGAACACTACCTTTTACGCGAAGATTTATTGAAGACGGAAGTTTTGTGAGAATTAAAAATGTAAATATTGGGTATACGCTACCAGCAAAAGTTGTGCGAAATATAAATTCAATTAGAGTTTCACTTGGCGTAAACAATCTGTACACATTTACAAATTATTCAGGGTATGATCCTGAGATTAATAGTTATGGCGATAACCCTGCTTTATTTGGTGTTGATTTAGGTGGGTTTCCTAATTCAAGAACTTATAATGTATCCATTAAGTGTAACTTTTAATTTATTCTAAAACTCAAATTATTATGAAAATAAATAAATCAATTATCTGGAAATTCATTCTGCCAGTAATACTGTTTTCAACTTTTTCTTGTAACAAAGTGTTAGAAGAAAAACCGCTTTCATTTTTATCTCCCGAAAACTTTTATAAAAATGAAGCAGATGCAAAAGCTGCAATAAATGCTGTTTATGGTGCGCTATTTACTTATGATTTGTACTTGCAACCCATGTGGAATTTAGTAATGTTAGACGACGATCATGTTTCAGGTGCCGATTGGTATTTAGGAACAGCCGGCGCAGGAAATCCACAAGGATATTGGGGTGTAGACGGTCCTTGGGTTGGCTGTTACACAGTAATATCTAGAGCAAATACGGTTTTAGAAAACGTTGAAAAAATAAATACAAATATTGACCCAATTATAAAAACAAGAATTTTAGGGGAAGCCTATTTCTTTAGAGCTTGGGCATATTTTCAACTAGTACAATTATATGGCGGCGTTCCAATTAGGTTAAAATCTCTTTCTTTAGATCCAACCGCTAGTATGCCTAGAGCAACTGTACAGGAAGTTTATAAACAAATAATTGCAGATTTTAAAAGCGCAGAAACAAATCTATTGCCAGCAAATAATATTAATGCTGGAGAGATTGGTCGTGTTACCAGAGGTGTAGCAAAGGGGTTTTTGGCTAAAACATATCTTACCATGGCTTCTGGTGCTTCTACCGGTAATGTATCGGTAAGAGGTGGTACAGACAATGGCACTTATACTTATCCTAAAACAGTAGTTGCAGGGTTAGAAAGTATTGTTTCAAAAGATTATTTCACATTAGCAAGAGACAAAGCATTAGAAGTAATTGCCAGTGGCGAATATTCTTTGTTTGTAAACTGGACCGACATTTGGAGTAAGGCTAATAGAAATAAAGCAGAACATATGTGGGAACTACAATCCTTAAGTGGTACTCTTTTTGTAAATGAAATTCACAACTACTTATCGGCTTATTCAACTTTTGGTAGAGGCGCTATGTGGTTTTCTAATAACCATTACAAAGACTATGACACAACTGATACAAGGGTGTTAAATGGTGTAGTGCATAATTACGAAATGAACAATGCAACCAAAACGAAATACTTTTATCCATCTTGGCAATCTTATAATTACAAAATAGTAAACGGGTTTACATATGCCAACAATGCTACAACCGATGATAGGGCATATACCAATAAATATAGTGACGTAACAGATCCTTCAGTATCAAAAAGCGATGCTCATTTACCAATGATTCGTTTTTCTGAAATGTATTTAATTGTTGCAGAGGCCGATAATGAAATTAACAATGGTCCTACGGCACAGGCGTATACTAATTTAAATCTCATTCGAAGCAGAGCAAAAGCGCAAGTTGCTCCAGCAAATTTATTACGCGATGAATTTAGAAGTTTTGTTATTGCAGAAAGAGCAAGAGAGTTTGTGTTTGAAGGAATTAGACGTTTCGATTTAATGAGATGGGGCGTGTATTTGCAAGTGATGAACAAAATAGGCATAGGACAAAATAATATAACAAAAGTGAGAAACTCCCGGAATTTGTTATTGCCAATACCTCAAAGTGAATTAAACTCAAATACATATATCACCACCAATAATCCTGGTTGGTAATTCTAATTAAAAAATTTAAACCTACTGTTATGTATCCTTTTTTAAAAACGATCATTCAAAATAAATATTTTTATATCTTTTTATTATTGTTTCTTTTTTCATGTAAAAAAGATAGTAAAAATGTTGGAGATATAATAAACACGAATCCTCCATTAATTAATGCTGTTACAGATTTAAACAACAGAGACCTGCCATTAACATCAGTAGTTTATGGCGACTGGATTATTATTAAAGGGAAAAATTTAGCAACAACCTTTAAAGTAGAATTTAGCAATGTGCTTGCATCGGACTCTTTATTTTATGCCGATGACACAACCGTTACAGTAAAAATCCCATCTTCATTGCCAGATCCAGTAAAGAATCCAATTACGGTTACTACAAAATATGGTAAGGCAATTTATAATTTTTCAATATTACAACCAGCTCCATTAATTAATTCATTTACTCCTGTTGCAGGACCAGCAGGAACACAGGTAACCATTACTGGAGATTATTTTTTAGGATTGTCGAGTGTAAAATTAAATACCACCAATTTAACGATTGTATCTAGTACTAAAACGCAAGCAGTTGTTACAATACCAGCAGGAACAACAGGCGGCTACTTTTATGTTACAACACCAAGCGGAACAACAAAAGCTAGCACTTCGTTTGGACTGAGTTATGTAATTTATGACGATGCTTTAGCAACTGGTTGGACAAATACATCTTATAGTACTACTGCAATAATTAATAACACAGCCAATATATTAAGAGGCACAAACTCTGTTCAAACAAATTATACTGTTGGTTTTGGCGGTTTTAGACTTTCAAAAGCTACACCAGCAATTAGTTTAACTGGTTATAATAGCATTAAGTTTTCTGTTTTTGGTAGTACAAATTCTGGAGGATATAAAATAAGGGTTATTTTAAACGGAAGTTCTGTAGTGACTTACACACTTACTTTGCCAACAACACTAGGTGTTTGGACGCAAGTAGAAGTACCACTGTCGAGCCTAGGAAGTCCTGCAACTTTAACATCGCTAGAATTAAAAGAGTATAGTGGAAAAATATTCGAAGTGTTTTTTGACGATATTGGACTTCTATAAAAAGCTCAATTATGTTTGTAAGCCTTCGAAACTGGTTAATTGTATTAGTAGTATTTTTTGTTTGTAGTGATTTGCAAGCGCAAAATTGTATAGATAAAAATGCAACAAAGCCAACAAGAAATTTGTATAAAAATTTATATAAATTAAAAGACAATTATACCATATTTGGTCATCAAGATGCATTAGCATACGGTGTTGGCTGGAGGGATATTGCGAAAAGGTCTGATGTTTTTTCTGTTGTAAATGATTATCCTGGTTTGTATGGATGGGATATTACAAATATTGAATTAGACGAAGAAAAGAATATAGACAGTATTCCTTTTACTTTAATAAAAAAGTATATTCAAGAAGGCTATCAGCGCGGTGGTGTAATAACTATTAGCTGGCATGCTAATAATCCTTATACAGGAAAAAATGCATGGGACAACACACCTGGTACATTACAATCTATTTTACCTGGAAATGAACAGCATGCAAAATATATTGTATGGTTAGACAGGGTTGCAGTTTTTATAAAGAGTTTAAAAACAACTACAGGTAAACCAATACCTATTTTATTTAGACCTTTCCATGAATTAACGGGCAATTGGTTTTGGTGGGGCAAAAATAATTCAAGCCCTACTGAGTTTATGGCTTTGTGGAAATTTACCCAAGATTATTTAATGCATACAAAAAAAATACATAACCTTATTTATGTATTTAATACTGCCGATTTTAGTTCAGAAGCAGATTATTTAAGCCGGTATCCAGGAGATGATAGGGTAGATATATTAAGCTTCGATCGGTATCAATATGAACAGACAAATGGTAGAGAAGCATTTATTCAAACAGTAGACCAAGAACTCTCAATACTAACCAACCTAACAACAAAAAAAAATAAAATAGCAGCACTTTCCGAAACAGGTTTTGAATCAATTCCAGATGCAACATGGTTTACAAAAAATCTTTATCCATTGTTAGCAAAGTATCCGGTTTCTCATGTGTTAGTTTGGCGGAATGCAGGGTATATGCCATCTACAAAAAAAATGCATTTTTATGCCCCTTATTTAGGGCAAATTTCTGCAGATGATTTCAAAACCTTTTATGCCCTGCCAAAAATATTATTCGAAAAAAAATTGGCTGAAAAACATATTTATCAATAAAAGCATATGCAACTACACTTTATAGATATAGCCATCATTATTTCGTATTTAGCTGCAATGATTTTTATTGGGTTTTTTATGCGAAAGAAAGCCAGAGAAAGCAAAGACAGTTATTTGATGGCAAACAAAAAATTGCCTTGGTATTTATTAGGCTTAAGTGATGCTAGCGATATGTTTGATATTAGTGGAACCATGTGGATGGTAACGCTTTGTTTTGCATATGGTTTAAAAAGTATTTGGATTCCTTGGTTATGGCCTGTTTTTAATCAGGTTTTTATGATGATGTTTTTGTCTAAATGGCTTAGACGTTCAAATGCAAATACAGGAGCAGAATGGCTTGCAACACGTTTTGGAACTATAGGCAAAGGCGTGAAAGGATCACATACAGTGGTAGTGATTTTTGCCTTAATTGGCTGCTTAGGCTTTTTGGCCTATGGATTTATTGGACTAGGAAAATTTATTGAAATATTTATTCCTTGGGAGCATGTAAAAGCATATGTTCCATTTACGGTGTCGCCTAATTATGTAGTACATTTCTACGGTATTATTTTTACTTTATTTGCTATGTTTTATTCAATTCTAGGAGGGATGCATAGTATTGTTATTGGCGACTTAATTAAGTATATTATTATGATCATTGCGTCGGTTTCTATTGCCGTAATTGCTATGATCAATTTACATCAAAATAACAATGTGCTTCCAATTCCAGAAGGATGGCTAACGCCGTTTTTTAACTGGCATTTAAACCTCGATTGGACAAATATTAATCAAGCAGTAAACGAAAAAATTAAATCGGATGGATATAGTTTATTTGGCTTGTTTTTTATGATGATGTTATTTAAAGGAATTTTTGCAAGTTTAGCAGGTCCTGCTCCAAATTATGATATGCAAAAAATATTGTCTACTAAGTCTCCAAAAGAGGCGAGTAAAATGACAGGATTTGTATCAATTATTTTATTGCCAATTAGGTACTCAATGATAATAGGCATTACTGTTTTAGCACTATTAAAATATGATCAATTAAATATATCATCAGTCAATGGGCCGGATTTCGAAAAATTACTACCCGCTACTATTTATGCGTTTTTGCCCATTGGTATTTTAGGCATAACACTCACAGGCTTATTGGGTGCGTTTATGGGAACTTTTTCAGGAACACTTAATGCCGCACAAGCTTACATATTAAACGATATTTATTTAAAATATATTAATCCAAATGCAAGTGATAAAAAAATAGCCACTACCAATTATATTGTTGGAATACTTGTTGTTGCATTGGGTATAACACTTGGTTTTTTTGCAAAAGATGTAAATAGTATTCTACAATGGATTGTTGGCGGATTATATGGGGGATATATTGCTGCCAACTTATTTAAATGGTATTGGTGGCGATTTAATGCCAATGGATTTGTAATTGGAATGGCTACTGGAATTATTTCGGCATTGGTGTTTTTAAAATTATATGATGGGTTGTTTTTAAATGTTTGGATCTATATTTTTATATTCTCCATCATTGGTTGTTTTGTTGGAACATATACTGCGCCTGCAACTGATATGGCCGTTTTAAAATCTTTTTATACAACAGTAAAGCCTTGGGGTTTTTGGAAACCTGTTCATGAAGCAGTGATTTTAGAAAACAAATCATTCGAAGCCAATAAACGGTTTAAACTAGATATGTTTAATGTAGTCATTGGAATGATTGCGCAAAGTTGCTTAACGGTGTTTCCTATTTACTTGGTACTATGGATGAAAACACCATTATTAATAACACTATTAATACTTGGCATAACCGTAATAATTTTAAAAAAATCTTGGTGGAATAAATTAGAAGATTAGAAAAATATAATTCTATGAGCGAGCAATTTAACGAAAGAGAAAAGGCATTAAGGGAAGCATATTCATCTTTACTCAGTAAAAAAAATGAGGCAATTTCATATAACGGAATCTATAGCCGATATAAGGACCCTGTTTTAACAGCAGCGCATATTCCATTAAATTGGATCTATGATTTTAATCCCCAAACAAATCCTTATTTAATGAAGCGATTTGGTATTAATGCTGTTTTTAATGCAGGTGCAATTAAATGGAATGATAAATATGTTTTGGTGGCAAGGGTAGAAGGGTATGATAGAAAATCTTTTTTTGCAATAGCAGAAAGCAGTAACGGAATTGACGCATTTGAATTTTGGGATACGCCAATACTAATGCCAGAAACCTCAGAGCCAGATACTAATATTTATGATATGCGATTAGTTCAGCACGAAGATGGCTGGATATATGGATTGTTTTGTACGGAAAGAAGCGATAAAGGAGGAATGGTTTCTGGTCAATACATTGCTGTAGCGCAATGTGGTATAGCAAGAACAAAAGATCTTAAAAGCTGGGAACGATTAGCCGATTTAAAAACACCGTCTGCTCAACAAAGAAATGTGGTTTTGCATCCTAATTTTATTAATGGAAAATATGCTTTTTACACAAGGCCACAAGATGGTTTTATTGAAGCAGGTTCTGGAGGAGGGATTGCTTTGGGGTATTCAGACAGTATTGAGTGTGCAGTAATTAAAGAAGAAATTTTAATTGACAAACGTGCATATCATACTATTAGTGAATTAAAAAATGGATTAGGCCCTGCGCCAATACTAACAAAATACGGTTGGATTCATTTAGCACATGGTGTGAGAAATACTGCTGCCGGTTTTAGGTATGTTTGCTATTTGTTTATGACTGATTTACAGGATATATCAAAAGTAATTTACAAGCCTGCAGGATATTTTATGGCACCAGAAGGCGAAGAAAGAATTGGTGATGTATCGAATGTTTTATTTTCAAATGGCTGGATTGCAGATGACAATGGAACTGTTTATATTTATTATGCCTCTTCCGATTCTAGAATGCATGTAGCAACAAGTTCCATCAACCAACTATTAGATTATATTATGAATACCAAAGAAGACGGATTTACTTCATTTGATGCAACCTCAAGAGTTTTATCAATCATAAATAGTAATCAATAAAAGGTTGAAAAAGTATACTGCAGAAGAAGAGAATCAATTACAAGCTTATAAAACAGCTGTAGACAAAGAACTAAAAGCTATTTTAGACTGGTGGATGAGTCATATTATTAGCATTGATCAATTAAAGTTTAATGGCGCAATAGATAATACAAATCAGCCGATAGCAAATGCCTCAATTGGATTGGTATTACAATGTAGATTACTCTGGACTTTTTCTACTGCCTATAGTAGTACCAAAAACAAAACCTACTTAGCATTTTCTAATACAATTTATACCTACTTAATAAAGCATTTTACCGACAAAGTTTATGGTGGCTATTATTGGTCTGTAAAACAAAATGGAGAACCAGAATTAGATAAAAAACAAATTTATGGATTAGCTTTTGCTATTTATGGGTTAGCTGCATATTACGAAGCGTCTGCAAATAAAGAAGCACTAATTAAAGCAGAAGAACTGTATCATTTAATTGTAGCTAAAAGTTTTGATGCTATTAATGGTGGTTATATAGAATGCTTGCAAAGAGATTGGTCTGCCATTGAAGATATGCGCTTAAGTAACAAAGACCATAATTCCATCAAGTCAATGAACACGCATTTGCATGTAATTGAAGCCTTCACTAAATTATATTCAATTAATAATAATCCTGCTGTTGCAGAAAGTATTAACTCATTACTTTCTGTTTTTTTAAATCACATTATTGATCCAAAAGAATTTCAACAACATTTATTTTTTTCTGATAATTGGAATTCCACAACAAGTTTGGTTTCATTTGGTCATGATATAGAGGCTTCTTGGTTATTATATGAATCTGCATTAGTAATTGGCAATCTTAATTTAATAGAAACATTTAAAAACCTTGCCATTAAAATGGCTAACGTAGTGGCTGCTAATAGAGATGTAGATGGCGCTCTTTTTAATGAGTATGATGTAAATACTAGCATCTTAAATAAAGAAAAACATTGGTGGCCACAAGCAGAGGCTATGGTAGGTTTTTTTAATGCATTTCAATTAAGTAATGATTCGACTTTTTTAGCCTATTCACTAGAAAGTTGGAATTTTATAAGTGTGAAATTGAAAGACAATACCTATGGAGAATGGTACTGGGGTTTAAACGAAGAGGGGAAAATATTAGATAAAGAAAAAGCCGGTTTCTGGAAATGTCCGTACCATAATAGTCGCGCATGTATTGAAATATCTACCCGTATAAAAAACCTCTTGCATCAATAATTCTTTATAATTTACATAGGCAAAGAAATGTTTTTCAATGAATAAATCAATTATAATATTCATGCAAATACTACTACTAGTATTTGCTCCTAGTATCATTTTTGCCCAATTAAAACCCAACATCATCATCATCAATGCCGACGATTTAGGTTATGGCGATTTGAGTTGTTATGGCGCTACAAAAATTCATACACCCAATATAGATAAACTAGCCAAATCTGGCATACGCTTTACCAATGCACATAGTACGGCTGCAACATGCACGCCAAGTAGGCTTTCTTTATTAACAGGTATATATGCATGGCGTAAAAAAGGAACTGGTGTGGCAGCGGGTAATGCTGCTTTATTAATTGAACCTGGCACTACTACTTTGCCAGCAATTTTTCAGCGAGCTGGATATTATACAGGCGTTGTAGGTAAATGGCATTTAGGATTAGGAAAAGAAGGGCAATTAAATTGGAATGGCATCATTACACCAGGGCCATTAGAAATTGGGTTTAATCAATCATTTATTATGCCCGCAACCGGCGATAGAACGCCTTGTGTGTATGTTGCCAATCATCGGGTAGTTAATTTAGATACAACAGATCCTATCATTATTAGTTATACCAACAAAATTGGCAATGAGCCAACAGGCAAAGACAATCCAGACCTCTTGCGCATGAAATCTTCGCAAGGG
>CAIKZP010000152.1 GCA_903831935.1 uncultured Bacteroidota bacterium
GGAACTACTAGTAGCAGGGCAATTATTTTTAATAAAAAAGGTGAGATTGTGGCAGTTGCTCAAAAGGAATTTACTCAAATTTTTCCGGAGCCGGGCTTGGTGGAACATGATGCAAATGAAATTTGGAGTACGCAGTTGGGAGTGGCGGCTGAAGTGATTAGTAAGGCTAATTTATCTGTTGCAGATATTGCCGCTATTGGTATTACTAACCAACGAGAAACTACGGTTGTTTGGGATCGAATTACAGGGCAACCTATTCATAATGCCATTGTTTGGCAAGACAGAAGAACCGCTAGCTTTTGCGATGAGTTGAGGGCTAATGGAGAACATATAAAAATCCAAGAAAAAACAGGGCTTATTTTAGACGCGTATTTTTCGGCTACCAAAGTAAAATGGATTTTAGATCATACGCCTGGCGCGCGCGAAAAAGCTGCTAAAGGAGAACTTTGTTTTGGCACAGTCGATTCTTGGTTGGTGTATAAATTAACCAACGGTCAAGTGCATGTTACCGATGTGTCGAACGCTTCTCGTACCATGCTTTTTAATATTCATTCACTAGCCTGGGATGTCGATTTGTTACATTTGTTTAATGTGCCGGCTAGCATGCTTCCTACCGTAAAAAGTAGCAGCGAAATTTATGGTCACACACAAAATATTTTAAACGCACATAATATTCCTATTGCAGGTATTGCTGGCGACCAACAAGCTGCTTTGTTTGGACAAATGTGCACACAACCTGGCATGGTTAAAAATACGTATGGCACAGGCTGTTTTATGTTAATGAATACAGGTCAAAAAGCAGTGCCTTCTACCAATCAATTACTAACTACAATTGCCTGGCAAATTAATGGGGTAACTAGTTATGCATTAGAAGGTAGTGTGTTTATTGCAGGTGCGGTGGTGCAATGGTTACGCGATGGATTAAAAATTATTCGTACGGCATCGGAAGTAGAAAAATTGGCTTTAGAAGTTGCCGATAGTGGGGGTGTTTATGTGGTGCCGGCTTTTGCAGGACTCGGGGCGCCTTATTGGAACCAACATGCCAGAGGAACCATTGTGGGCATTACTCGCGGCACAACCGGAGCGCATTTTGCACGTGCAGCCCTTGATAGCATTGCGTATCAAACAATGGATGTATTAAAAGCCATGGAAGCCGATTCGGGAATTTCTATTAAAGAACTTCGGGTAGATGGTGGCGCTACGGCTAATAATACCTTAATGCAATTTCAGTGCGATATGCTAAATACCAAAGTGGTTCGTCCGGTGGTGGTTGAAACTACGGCTATTGGAGCGGCTTATTTGGCTGGATTGGCAGTAGGATTTTGGAGTAGTTTAGAAGAAATTCAAGCACAATGGCAAATGGAAACTATTTTTACACCAACAATGAGCGAAGCCAATAGAAATGAACGCGCTAGTGGTTGGCAAAAAGCCATTGGAGCGGCTATTAGTTGGACTGAATAATGTATTAATAAAATAGTGCTTCTATTTATAAATGTTTAATTTGATAATGAAGCATTTTGCCAATATCTAGATTGATTCTTATTAAATTCCCCTATTTTTACGCAGCCCCCCGCTTAAGTTTAAACTAATTGATACATGCATTCTTTATTGCGAATTTTAGTTTTATGGGTACTTGCAATTACGGTGGCTAGCTCATGTACTAAAAAACTCACAAAGGCAACTGTAGTGTACGATAATAATTTTGAAAGAGATGGTCAATCAAGGGTAAGCATATTTGATTCTACAGGTTGGGACCCTAGCAAAATTTTTCAGTTCAATAATTCAACGGTATTAGGGCCTTTAAATAATGGAGTTGTATTTATTGACGTAAAATCAATGCCTGAACACAATGTGTTAGAAGTAGCCTACGATTTATATATTCATGATAATTGGGAAGGAAATAAACCAACAACCAATGGGGTGCCTGATTTGTTTGTGGTTCGATATGATGGTGTAGCTAAATTCATGACCACATTTTCTAATAACCCATTATACAAACAAGCGTATCCAGATTGGTTTTCTCAGGCCAATAATCCACCACTTTCAAATTCTTTAGATATTAATTTACCAGGAAGGTGTTCTTTATTAAAAAGTGCTCATGGAAGTTCTTATTATAGAATGGTGCAAAGTTTTGCGCATACAAATACCGATTTTCAACTTTCGTTAAGTGATGCCTTGCAGCCGCGTGGTTCTAGTTGCGAAAAAAGTTGGTCTATCGATAATGTACTGATTACTGCGTATAAATATTATTAAACATGCGAATCTACAAGCGCTTGTTGAATCATTCTTTTTTTTCAATTTTGGTTAATTTTTTTAACCTAGGAATTTTTCAGGCATCTAGCATGCTACTTCAATTTCTGGCCATTCCTATTATTACACGTAAGTACGGCATTGAAATATTTGGACAAATTGTTTTGTCTACAAGTTTTGCTGTATTTATTGCAGGCATTACCAATTATGGTACGCACCAAACAGCCATCAAAGAAGTAGCTACCAATAAAAACAATCCTAATTTTTTATCGGAACTTTTTTTTCGAATCCTTTATTTTAGAACTATTGCCAGTGCAAGTATTATTCCTGGAATTTTAATAATGTGTTGGCTGCATCCAGTAGGTTCTGTTTTTTTGTGGTTGAGTATATTGCCTGTAGTAGTTGCAGAAATTTTTAATCCATTGTATTTTTTAATTGGATATGAAAAAATTGGTTGGATTAGTTGGGGCAATAGTATTGCTAAATTAGTCAGCCTACTTTTATTGGTGTTTGTGCCCATCACTGCTAATTTTACGCCAATTATTAATTTAATGATGGGCTTGCCCGTGCTTATTTATTATATTATTTTATGTGTTTTTATTTTTCAAAAACAACAATTAATTTATTCAAAGCCCACATTTAATTCTCTACTGCAATTAGGCAAAGAGAATTTTTATATCATGTTTAATGGTGTGGCAGTATCTTTACAGCAGTCGATATTTTTATTTGTTATTGTTTCTTTTGTGTCGGCGCAAACACTGGGTGCGTATGCTATTATAGATAAATTATTAAGTGCTTGTAGGCAATTGGTTTCTTCTTTTTCTAGTGCCGTGTATCCTAAGGCAGCCCAGCTATATGATAATTCTCCTTTGTTGTGGACAAATTTTAAAAATAAAATTCAAAAAGGATATGCTGTTGTTTTTGGTATAGCTGGATTGATTATTATTGTTTTTGCGCCTCAAATAGTTTGGATACTTACCGGTAATAGTCAAATGCAAAATGCCGGCATGCAAACAATTTTATTTGTAAGATTTTTTGCATTTGCGCCAATGCTACTTGCTTTAAATGCCAATAACGTTCTTAGTTTATTGCTTCAAAAAAAATACAAATCACTTTTTTATATTTCTATTCTTATTTTAGCAGTTACAGCAGGCTTGTCGTTTGTGTTGGTGAAAGGATTCGGCCCAGCAGCATTGGGTTGGTATCCACTAGCAATTGAAGCAGCCTGTTTATTTATTTACAGCATTTTTATCCGAAAAAAAACTAAATGAGCCCTAGCTTAGTTGTTGTTTTATTAAATTGGAATAGTTACGAACACACTGCAAATTGCATTAGGTCTTTGCAGGCTTGCACAGGTACTCCCTTTGATATTATTGTAGTAGACAATGGTTCTACAGATGATTCTGGTTTGCAAATTCATACTGAGTTTCCTAGTATTATTTATTTGCCAGCACCTAGTAACGAAGGTTTTGCAGGGGGCAATAATAGAGGGTTTCATTATGCCATTGCTAATGGATATACGTATGCAATGATGTTGAATAATGATATTTTTGTTGAGCCTAACTTTATTGCCGAGTTGGTAAGCTACATGGATATGCATTTAAATGTTGGGGCAATTCAACCAAAAATATTTTTCAATAACAATCGAAAAAAACTTTGGAATGGTGGCTCTTATTTTTTAGGCCTATTTGGATGGACTTATTCTAAAAGGTATATGCGTACAGAAGGTCCCTTGCAAAATGAATTTCAAGAAGTTGATTGGATTACTGGTTGCGCCTTATTAACCAGAACGAGTATTTTAAAAGAATTGGGATTATTAAATGAACAATATTTTATTTATTTTGAAGATGTAGATTTTTCGTTTCGAATAAGGGCTGCTGGGCATACCTTGATTTTTCATCCAAAATCGGTAATATATCATATTGCGGGAATGGCTAATAAGGCCAAGAAGAAGGGAATAGAAGGTTATGCAAATCCTATTGTACACTACTTAAATTTTAGAAACAATATTTGGTTTTTACGTACATGGACGAAGTGGTATCATTTGCCCACCACAATCCTTACGCAATTTGCCTACACTTTGAGTATAATGCTTTATTTTGCATTACGTTGGAGATGGATAAAATTAGCATCAATGTTAAAAGGCATTTACCACGGGGTTACTAAAAACAGCATAGGATGAAAGCAATAGTTATTACGGGTGTAGCAGGCTTACTGGGTTCTAGGATGGCCAAATGGATTTTAGAAAACAAGCCTTCGTACCAAGTAATTGGCATTGATAATTTAAGCGGCGGATACGAAGACCATATTGATAATCGCGTAATTTTTTATAAAGCCGACCTTGCTACCGACGATTTAAATAGAATTTTTTCTTCGCACGAAGTTGAGTTTGTGTATCATTTTGCGGCCTATGCCGCAGAAGGACTCAGCCCTTTTATTAGAAAATATAATTACACCAATAATATTGTTGCTACGGCTAATGTTGTGAATGCCTGTATTACGCACCAAATTAAAAGACTGGTATTTACTTCTAGCATGGCCGTGTATGGTGCTGGAGAACCTCCATTTAGCGAAAACGATTTGCCAAAACCAATAGATCCTTATGGAATTGCAAAATATGCTTGCGAAATGGATTTGCATGTTGCCGGCGAACAACATGGATTAGATTGGTGTATTATACGACCGCATAATGTATATGGCGTAAACCAAAATATTTGGGATCGATACCGTAATGTTTTAGGTATTTGGATTTACCAAAAACTCAATAATCAATCACTTACCATTTATGGCGATGGTAGCCAAAAAAGAGCTTTTAGTTATATTGACGACTGTTTATTTCCTTTGTGGAATGCCTCGGTAAAACCTGCTGCATCTAAGCAAATTATTAATTTAGGAAGTAAAAAAGAATACAGCATTTTAGAAGCCGCAATGCTTTTAAAAGAAGTAGTAGGTGGAGCGAATATTGAATTTTTAGAAATGCGTCACGAAGTACATGCCGCATATTCTACGCACGAAAAATCAGAAGAAATTTTAGGATACCAAGATAAAACCGATTTAAGTTCAGGGCTTACTGCAATGTGGAATTGGGCGCAGTTGCAGCCCCGTCGAAACCAGTTTGTTTGGCCTAAATACGAGTTAGAAAGAGGCTTATATAAATTTTGGAAATAACACACCCCATTGCTCATGTATTATCAGCAGAAAGCCGAATACTACTTCATTGCAGGGTAATTTGTGAAATATGCTATTTAATTCATTTCAATTTATTATTTTTTTTAGTATAGTCACTTCGGTGTACTTTTTATTGCCTTACCAAAAAAGGTGGATACTGCTTTTATTAAGTAGTTGTTATTTTTACATGTCGTTTGTTCCTGTGTATATTTTAATTTTAGGATTTACAATTGGGGTAGATTATTTTACAGGCATTGCTATAGAAAATGCAAAAAACGGGCAACGAAAATGGTTCTTATTGCTTAGTTTGGTGGCTAATATTGGCGTGCTTTCTGTTTTTAAATACCATAATTTCATCAATCAAAATTTCACTGGCATTTTAAATTGCTTTCATGTAAGCAATCCAATTCCTTATCTGTCTATACTCTTACCAATTGGTCTTTCGTTTCATACATTTCAAGCAATGAGCTATACAATAGAAGTGTATAGGGGAAATCAAAAAGCCGAAAAGCATTTTGGCATTTTTGCATTGTATGTTTTGTTCTATCCGCAATTAGTAGCAGGCCCCATTGAAAGACCTCAAAATTTACTCCACCAATTTAGGGAAAAATTTCAGTTTGATCTTGATCGGGTAGGTGAAGGACTAAAAATGATGCTCTGGGGTTTTGTAAAAAAAATTGTAATTGCCGATCGATTAGCTATTTATGTAAATACTACCTATAACCATACTGGTCAACACTCAGGAGCCAGTTTGTTATTGGCTACCATCTTTTTTTCGTTTCAAATTTATTGCGATTTTTCGGCCTATTCCGATATTGCCATTGGCACAGCAAAAGTGATGGGCTTTAAATTAATGGTAAATTTTAAGCGACCTTATTTTGCGCAAACCATGGCGGAGTTTTGGAAAAGATGGCATATCTCTTTGTCTACTTGGTTTAAAGATTATTTATACATTCCACTAGGCGGTAATAGACTATCTGCAACACGCTGGTATATGAATTTAATGGTGGTTTTTTTGTTGAGTGGGCTTTGGCATGGTGCTAACTGGACTTATATTATTTGGGGCGCTCTGAATGGTGCGTATTTAGTAATTGAAATACTAACCAAAAAAATACATTTTCCATTTTTAAGTAGTCAATTACCTCAAAAACTAGTTCGGGTCTTTAAAATTTTGCTAGTATTTGTTTTATCGTCTTTTGCATGGATATTTTTTAGGGCCAATACGGTATCGGATGCATTTGTTGTGATTAAAAAAATTGCTTCTTTTAAAGGGCCCTTGTTCTACGAAAATCCATCAATGTTAATTTATTCTTTTGCTAGTATTTTTCTATTGTTATTGGTAGAAATGAAACAAGAATTTTATATAGGAAGTTTTTCTTTTATGCACCATAAAAGTTGGATCGTTCGCAATTTAACTTATGCGGTACTAATTATTACTATATTATTAATGGGCGTTTTTGATGGAGGACAATTTATTTATTTTCAATTTTAATTTAAATGAAAACAAACCAACCTTCCATACAAAACAAACAAAGCAGTCAATTGAAAGGCTTTGTGTTAAAAACATTGCTATTAATTGTAATTGTTTTTTTGCTTGATTTTACAATTGGAACTACACTACAATATTTTTATTTTAAACAAGAAAGTGGATTTTTATACAGAACAACTTATGCTATTGAAAAAACAAAGGCACCCGTATTAATTTTTGGTTCTTCAAGGGCTTCAAGGCACTATAACCCAAATATCTTTAGCAATCAGTTACATTTATCGAGTTATAATGTAGGGCACGATGGCAACTTTATTTTGTATCAGTATGCGGTACTTAGTGCCGTATTAAAAAGGTATCATCCAAAATTAATAGTACTAGATATTACCCGCGGTGATTTTGCTATTAGGCAAAACGACTACGAACGTTTATCGGCGCTATTGCCTTATTACAAGGGTCATTCAGAAGTTCGCCCTATTGTGCAATTGAAGAGCCCTTACGAAAAAATTAAAAACTTGTCTTTTATTTATCCTTATAATTCATTGCTTTTTTCTATAGCAGTTGGCAATGCCGAATTTAATAAACAAAAGATGAAGGATATTGATGGGTATGTACCCATTGAAAAAATTTATACAGGTAGTATGGCTACCGCAGATAGTTTGCCCAATTACCCAATGGATAGCATTAAAATCAGCACCTATCAATCATTTATAAAAGACTGCCTAAGTAATAATATTAAATTAGTAATTATTTGTTCGCCATATTTATTTAAAGCTACTAATACCGATAACACCATTAATTTGGCTAAAGCAATCGCATTAAAAAATCATATTCCTTTTCACGATTTTTCTACTGATACTTCATTTGTAAATAAGAACCAATTATTTGCAGACAGCATTCATTTAAACAATGGAGGGGCTACCATTTTTTCTAATAAAGTAATAGACAAGATTTTGCCATTTTAAATAGTGGGAGCCAATTTTAAGTAGACTGAGCGCTTAAGAAATTTCTAGTAGTAATTTATACAATTACAGATTCTTCATTTTTTATTTCAATTTCTTTTTGAATCATTGAAATCCAAATGCCGGTTAATAACCACATTAAAAAACTAATGTAAGAATTAGAGTCAAAATTAGAAGTTAGCATAGGAAAAATAAAAGCAATTTTCATTAACACCAATGTTAGTGTTAGTGTTTTTAATTTTCCAAATACTATTGGGTACCATTGTATGGCATTTTTAATAATCATTACATAAATGGTAATATAAATGACTAAAGAAATAATACCTGTTTGAACACCCACAATAATCAGTTGGTTTTCTCCACCCACATTGTTTTGAAGTGCTGCAGCCACTTTTCCCGATTCACCTAAGCCAATTCCTAAAGGGTGCGTAATGATTGATTCAACACCTTCTACCCATTCAAGAATATGACCAATGCTAGAAGAATCATTGAGTTGTATTACACTAATTATATAGTCATAAATATTACTGTCTTTCATTAAATACAATAAATAGGCAAGGGCAAGCAATAGCATTAAGTAAATAAAATATTGTATTTCTTTTCTCTTTGTTAAGAGTGCATAGCAGTATAATAATAGCGTGTACGATATTAAAGAAGCACGCGATAAAGCCATAATAACAGAAATAAAAGTTGCTGCCATGACTATCCATCCAAACTTATTTGGCTTAAGCGCATTGTCTTTTTGGGTATACATCGACAATACCATCGACACGGTTACTAGCATACTGGTTGAAAACTCCAATGGGTTTGCAAAAAAACTTGCAAAACGTTTAAACCCATTTTCTCTTTCGAAGGTCCAACCTAAATTATAATTTCCACCACTATCTAATCCAAAAAATTCGGTATTAAAAGCAGTAAAGCCAGAGATGCTTTGGAAGTGCGTATAAGTAAGTACTTCAACTATTAATAAAAGGGCTGCAGCTATTGTTAATATGCCTACACTATAAAATATATTTTTAATATTTATTTTATCAGGATCAATACATCTACCTGTAAAATATATCATGGTAAAAAAAGATAGACTTTTAATGGCCACTAGTTTTTCAATTACGCTGTAATGCCCAAGTGGTAGAATAACATAAATAGAGGTGTACATTAAAAATCCTAGCATCCAGTAGTCGAGGGTATGAAAGCTTATTTTCTTTTTATAATTCCATATAAGCGTAGCCAATGCAAATAATACAAGTAATTCCTTAAAGGATTGTAAAAGAGGAATCCAATCTTTTAAATGGTATGAGTAAGCAATAGATAATGATGAATTGTAAATAGGAAGGCCAATAATCACAAACACAAAAAGATCTTCACCTCTTTTTTTATAAACACCCCAAAGCGATATTATAAAGCTTACAATATATGCAATAGGGAAAATCAGTAGCATGGTTAATTTCTTTTATTTCCAGTTCTTACATGATGGCCAATCTAATAAATATGGCCTAAAAGCAATAGTTTTGGTTGTAACATGGTAACTATACTAACAATAGTACACATTTTTAAGGAAAATCTGTTTTAGCAACAATAAATAAATTATGAAACTAGCAATAGTTGGAATTCAAGGGCTACCCAATAAATATGGGGGATTTGAAACGCTGGCTAGTTTCTTGGCAAGTTATTTATCGGCCGAACATGAAGTTACCGTATACTGCTCGGCAAAGGATATGCCATTGCGCCAAAACAATTACAAGGGTGCTAAATTGTTGTATTTTCCTTTTAGTTCTCATGGCATGCAAGGCATGATTTACGACATGCTTTGCTTAAAGCATGCAGTAAAAAATAATGAAGTTGTTTTGTTTTTAGGATTTGGTGCTGGATTTTTAATGCCTTTTTTGTCAAGAAAAAACAAACAAAAAATAGTATTAAATTTTGGAGGCTTAGATTGGCAGCGAAGTAAATGGAATTTATTTTCTAAAGCGGTTATAAAATTTTCCGAAAAATTATTGGTAAAAAATGCAGGGCAAATTATTGCCGACAATCCTATAATAGCTAATTATATTTCAGATACTTATAACAGAGAAAGTGTTTTTATTGCCTACGGAGGAGACCAGGTTACAAAAGAACCTATAACAGCAGCCTCGCTAATTGAGTATCCGTTTTTAAAATCAGATTATGCATTTGCAGTTTGCAGAATTCAGCCCGACAATAATATTATTTTAATAATTGAAGCTTTTAAAAACGCAAAAATCCCTTTGGTAATAGTAGGAAACTGGAACGAATCGGCATTTGGAAAAACAACTTTAGAAGCCTTTAAAAATAACCCAAACCTTTATTTATTAGAGGCAATTTATCATCCAATTACCTTAAATATACTACGTAGTAATTGTGCAGTGTATATTCATGGACATTCTGCTGGCGGAACCAATCCTTCATTAGTAGAAGCCATGCATTTGGGTTTACCTATTTTTGCTTTTGCATCTGGCTATAATGAATCCACAACGCATGGGCATGCTAGCTATTTTAGCTCTGTAGAAGACTTGAAAAATCTTTTAGAAACTGTTCCATTTGAAATTGAACTTGCAGGGGCTTTAAAAATGAATGAAATAGCAACCCAAAAATATACCTGGCAGGCTATTACAAAGGCCTATAACAAATTATTTAAACAACAACTGAAAGCATAGAAATTATACAAATGAATAAAGTAAAGCTAGCATTGATTGGTCTTGGAAAAATGGGGTTGTCGCACTTGTCTATAGCAGGAGCGCATACTGGAGTTGAAGTTGTAGGGGCATGTGATACTTCGGCAATGGTTATTGATTTTTTAAAAAAGTTTACGCCTTTTCCATGTTTTGATAATTATAAAAAAATGATAGCAGAAGCTAAGCCAGCAGCTGTTATTGTTGCGGTTCCTACCAAATA
>CAIKZP010000153.1 GCA_903831935.1 uncultured Bacteroidota bacterium
ATGTGTAGATTGGAAGACCCATTTTACAATGGTTTATCATCTCCGTTCTAAAAAAACCAACGACAATATTGTTATTAAAGTAAAGCTTAATAGAGATACTCCTGAAATTGATACTGTATCTGATATTTGGCGAACTGCTGAATTTCATGAGCGTGAAGTATTTGATTTATTTGGGATTATTTTTTTACAACATCCAGACTTAAGGAGGCTATTATTAACAGATGATTGGGTTGGATATCCTTTGCGTAAAGATTATGATGATCCAATTAACATGATTAAATTATAGAACCATAGCATCTAGCAATAATCGATACTAATTCGATTTAAAAACAAATGAAAACCATGGTGGAAGAAATTGGTAAAACAGTAGAAGGAGATTTGATCATCAATGTAGGCCCGCAACACCCAGCAACACATGGTGTATTGCATTTGGTCATCACCTTAAATGGAGAGACCATTAAAAAAGTAGAACCACATTTGGGTTATATCCATCGCTCTATTGAAAAAATGTGCGAGAGTCTTACTTACCGTCAATTTATTTATACTACTAGCCGAATGGATTATTTGTCGGCTCATATTAATAACCATGCATGTGCAATGGTGGTTGAAAAAGCATTACAAATTGAAGTGCCTGCTCGTGCGCAAGTTATTCGTGTATTGATGGATGAATTAACAAGAATTGCTTCACATGAATTATGGTGGGGTGCTATGGCAATGGATCTTGGCGCATTTACACCTTTCTTTCATGCATTTAGAGAAAGAGAAACCATTAATGATATCATGGAAGAAACTTGTGGTGCGCGCTTAACCATGAACTACAATGTACCAGGTGGTGTAATGGCTGATTTGCATCCAAACTTTGTTGAACGCGTTAAGAATTTCTTGAAATTATATAAATTAAAAATTCACGAATACGACGAACTAGTTACCGGAAATATTATTTTTCAAAACAGAATGAAAGGCGTTGGTTTTTTATCTGCTGAAAATGCTATTTCTTATGGTGTAACAGGCCCTGCAGCCAGAGGTAGCGGTGTTTCTTGCGATGTAAGAAAACATTTTCCTTACGAAATTTATCAGCAATTACAATTCGATGAAATATTAGAAACTGCTGGAGATTCATTTGCTAGATATATGGTTCGTTTACGTGAAATGAATGAATCTATAAAAATAATTGAGCAATTGATTGACATGATTCCTGAAGGTGATTTTCAAGCAAAAACAAAAGCTGTTTTAAAATTACCCAAAGGCGAATTTTTTCAATCAGTTGAAACAGCACGTGGTGAATTGGGAGTATATATAGTAAGTGAAGGCGGTACAACTCCTTATCGTATTAAATTTAGGTCTCCTGGTTTTTCAAATTTATCGGCGCTCAATCATATGACTACTGGTGAAAAATTAGGTGATTTAGTTGCCTCGATGGGTACACTAGATTTGGTTATTCCTGATATTGATCGATAAATATTTTTATAATAACAGGGTTTGATAGAAGATTATTTGTTCATTAAGATACTTTAGATACATGTTTAGTTTAGAAAGCTTAACAACAATCGTTCACAATTGGTTAAACAAAACCTTTCAGCCAAACCTAGCTTTATTGATAGAGTTTGTAATTGTTGGTGTATTAGCCATTGCTCTATTTGCCATGCTAGGACTAGTTCTGGTACTCATGGAACGCAAAGTAGCCGCTTGGATTCAAATACGGCTTGGACCTAATAGAGTTGGTCCGAAAGGGATGCTACAGAGTTTGGCTGATACAGTTAAACTAATTATGAAAGAAGGCTTAACACCAGACGGAGCAGATAAGTTCTTGTTTAATTTAGCACCCTATATTGTAATGATTTCTGCCATGATGGTATTGGCCCCTATTGGTTTTGCCAAAGGATTTCAAATATGGGATATTAATATTGGTGTGCTATATGTATCTGCCATTTCATCGGTATCAGTCATTGGAATTTTAATGGCAGGATGGTCTAGTAATAATAAGTACTCTTTATTAGGTGCC